>PLBX01000555.1 GCA_003135495.1 Acidobacteriaceae bacterium
CCTCTTGAAAACCTTAGAAGTTTTTAAAAAATTCCATTACCGCCGTAACTACCAGCGATACAGTATGTCCGCTTAACATCAGCCTATCTTCGGAGCATTCCGGAAAGGGGCTGTATGGGTGAGAAAGTCTCCCCGGCAGGTTCGCTCGAACTGCCGCGGGTGAAAACGCTGCGGGACGCTCTTGCGCAATGGGCTCCGCCACCCGTTCCGGAACCAAATTCGATCTATCCTCCAGCTTTTCCGTCGGGGCCAAAAGATGAGGGAATGCCGCCCCTAGCCGAGAAATTCGATGGGGAAATCGCCGAGAAAACTTACTACGATCAGATCATTGAAAATGCGCCGGAAGCGATCAGCATTGTCGACACGGAACGAAAGATTCTACGTATCAATGCCGAGTTCACCCGCCTCTTCGGATTCACCGCGGCAGAGGCTATTGGGAAGCGGCTCGACCAGATCATCGTCCCGCCAGACCGTTATACGGAAACGGCGTGGATCCTCGATAGCATCAGGGTTCAGAGTAAACTTTCGCTGGAGACGTGCCGGCAGCGAAAAGATGGATCGCTCGTGGAGGTGTTGCTTTCGACGGCGCGGATCATGCTCGATGGCAAAAGTGTGGGCGCTTATGTCTCGTATCGCGACATTACTGAACAAAAGCGTGCCGAACAGCTGAACGCCGCTTTATATGCGATTGCGGCGCGGAGCCAGTCCGCGGAAGATTTGCAACAATTTTTCGCCGCCATTCACAACATAGTCGGACAGTTGATGAATGCGCGCAATTTCTATATCTCGCTCTATGATCCACAATCCCAGTTATTAAGTTTTCCTTATTTTGTCGACGAGGAAGATCCCACGCCGAGTCCGAAGCCTTTGGGCCGCGGACTGACCGAATATGTCTTGCGCTCCGGTGAGCCGCTGCTGGCTACACCGGCCATATTTGATGACTTGGTGCGTCGTGGCGAAGTGGAATTGATTGGCGCCGCATCGCTCGACTGGCTGGGCGTTCCGCTGAAGAGCGGAGCGACATGCATTGGGGCGCTGGTCGTACAAAGCTATAGCGAAAATGCACGATTTGAAGAGCGCGACCGGGAAATCCTGAAATTTGTTTCGCAGCAACTGGCGGCGGCCATCGAGCATAAGCGCTATGAAGAAGCTCTGCGGCTGTCCGAAGCCCGCTCGCGATCTTTGATTTTGAGTGCGGCCTTTGGCATTTGCCGGTGCACGCTCGGGGGAAGATTTCTGGACGTGAATCCTGCGCTGATAACGATGCTGGGCTACGAGTCGGTGGAAGATCTGCTCAAGCTGAACGCCAGAACGGATGTTTTCGTTCACCCTCAGGGGCTGGATCGGCTGGCGGAAGATTATCGTCGAACCGGGACGTTAAGCGGGGTGGAAGTGCAATGGAAACGCAAAGACGGTCGCGTCATTATTGTGCGGCTTAGCGGTTGCGCCGCCATTATGACCGACGAACCAGAAGAAGTGTTGGAGCTGATTGCCGAGGACATCACCGATCGGCGCCAGCTCGAAGAGCAATTGCGCCAGGCGCAAAAAATGGATGCCGTTGGCCGCCTCGCCGGAGGGGTTGCGCACGACTTCAACAACCTGCTGATGGTGATCAATGGATACACCGAGGTGTTGCTGGAACAGTTGGAAAAGGGCTGCGACATGCATAGCAAAGTGCAGTCGATTCAGCAAGCAGCCGACCGGGCCGCTACTCTCACCCGGCAATTGCTGGCCTTCAGCCGCAAGCAACTTCTCGAACTCAGGGTGGTCGACGTCAACACCGTTATTGGGGACATGGAGCGATTGCTCCGGCCGTTGATCGGCGAGAACATAGAATTAATCACGCATCTATCTCCGGATGCAGGTCACACGCGCGCTGACGCAGGGCAGTTGGAACAGGTCATCATGAATCTGGTGGTGAACGCCAAGGATGCCATGCCCGAAGGCGGCAAACTCACGGTGCAGAGCGCCGATGTAACTGTGCGCCAGAACTTCCGCGAACACCAGTTTATTCATCCGGGACGTTATTGCGTCATTTCCGTTGCCGACACGGGAATCGGGATGGACAAGGACACGCAGTCCCGCATCTTTGAGCCGTTCTTCACTACGAAGGAAAAGGGCAAAGGTACTGGGCTCGGCCTTTCCACGGTTTACGGCATCGTCAAACAAAGTAATGGATATGTTTTTGTGCAGAGTGAAGTGGGGGCGGGCACGACTTTCTATGTTTATCTGCCTCGCGTTGAAGATACGGTTGAGGAACTCACGCCCACCCTGCCGCCGCAAAGCGAAGCGGGCGGCTGTGAAACGGTTTTGTTGGTGGAAGATGAAGAATCGGTGCGCGAACTCGTGCGTCTGACTCTCGTCTCTCGCGGCTACAAGGTCCTGGAAGCTGAAAATGGCGAATGCGGTTTGCATCTGGCCGAGTCGTTCAAGGATCGCATTGACATATTGATTACGGACGTCGTTATGCCGGGGATGGGTGGGCGCGAACTGGCGAAGAGGTTGCTTGAAATGCGCCCGGGCATCAGCGTGCTCTTTCTCTCCGGTTATACGGAGGATTCGGTGATCACTCCCGGGGTATCGGCGGCAAATACGTCCTTCCTGCAAAAACCATTTACGCTGCAGAATCTGGCAAAAAAAGTTCGCGAAGTCCTACGCGCGAATCCTCTTCCCAAGTCAATCGCAAAATCAGCATCAAACTAATCTGATTGAGTTTATCGTGCTCTTTTATCGTGCTCTAAGGGGCGGCTTTTTGTCCGCGGGTTGCAACTTT
Source organism: Acidobacteriaceae bacterium (assembly GCA_003135495.1). GTDB lineage: Bacteria > Acidobacteriota > Terriglobia > Terriglobales > Acidobacteriaceae > Acidiflorens. The sequence goes on from PLBX01000555.1 coordinate 2,774, forward strand.
TCCGCTTATTGCTAGTCCTATACTGTGATTGGCCCCCGGACGAATGCGTCCGGGGCTACGCAAGTTACAGGCGTGGGGTCTGGCGTGGAAATCTGTATGCGTCTGCCGCGCGTACTTAATCTGGAACTGATATTTAAGAGGTGAGCAATGCTGATTAAGAAATCGGTCGCGATTCCGTCTTCTGAAATTACTCCCAAAGCGACTTACTTGAACCGTCGCAACTTTCTCGCTGGCGCTGCGGTTGCCGGAGCGGCGGCGGTCAGCGGAATAGCTTTTCGCGATCTTGCAGAGCCTCGGCTTATCGCCGCTGCAAATGCGAAGATCGAGGGCACGCAGAAGAGTGTGTTTAGCACTACAGAAAAGCAGAATTCTTATAAAGACGTCAGCAATTACAACAATTTTTACGAATTTTCGACCGACAAATACGAGCCTGCCGATTTGGCAAAGAATTTCAAGACGCGCCCGTGGGCGGTTACGATCGACGGCGAGGTTAAGAAGAAGCAGGTGCTCGATGTCGATGCCCTCATCAAGATGGCTGCGCCCGAAGAGCGCGTATACCGGCATCGCTGCGTCGAAGGCTGGTCGATTGTTGTGCCTTGGGTCGGATTCTCGCTCAGCGAATTGATCAAGCGCTGCGATCCAACTCCCAAAGCAAAGTATGTTGAGTTCACAACGCTGTACGATCCCAAACAGATGCCCGGCCAGCGTACTGGTGTATTGAAGTGGCCCTACGTTGAAGGGCTTCGCATGGACGAAGCGATGCACCCGCTGGCGCTGCTCTGCTTCGGCATGTACGGCGAGGTGTTGCCTAATCAGGACGGCGCTCCGCTGCGCGTCATACTACCGTGGAAGTACGGCTTCAAAAGCGCCAAGTCCATTGTGCGCATCCGCTTCACTACGGACCAACCCCTGAATACATGGCAACAGTCCGCCCCCAATGAATACGGCTTCTATTCCAATGTGAATCCCAATGTCGATCATCCTCGCTGGAGCCAAGCCAAGGAGCGGCGGCTTGGAGAATTTTTCAAGCGGCCGACGCTGATGTTTAATGGCTATGACCAGGTGGCGAGTTTGTATTCGGGTATGGATCTGAAGAAGAACTTCTAGTGCTTCAAATTCGTTCTCCTTGCGACGCGAGGGATGGGTGCCCTCGGTTTTAACATTTGAGCAGGGGTAGGGGTCCCTCGCTTTGCTCGGGATNNTTTACGGATCCACGTGACAGATTAACGATGAAATTTCGCGTCGAAGAATGAAACTTCGCCTCACCAAAATCGCGTTCTTCCTCGCCGCGCTCATCCCGCTCGAACGCCTTGCCTGGAAGGCGCTCCATGGCGGCCTAGGGGCGAATCCGATCGAGGTCATCACACACTCGACTGGCGACTGGACGCTTATCTTTGTGCTGGCCACTCTCGCCGTCACTCCGATTCGACAGCTTACGCGGCAGTATTGGTTGATCGGCATCCGGCGCATGGTCGGATTGTTCGCATTTTTTTACGGAACTTTACATTTCACGACTTATATCTGGCTCGACAAATTTTTTGATGTTCATGAAATGGCAAAGGACATTGCGAAACGTCCGTTTATCACAGTCGGCTTTTCGGCCTTTGTCCTGATGATTCCTCTGGCTGCGACTTCGACGGCCTGGTCGATCC
>PLBX01000107.1 GCA_003135495.1 Acidobacteriaceae bacterium
AACAGCCGCAGGCCGGCCTCTTCTTTCCGGTCCGCCACGGCCGGCAACGCGATGCGAAGCTCCAGCAGGGACGTGCCATGTGGAAGCTTGGTGACCTTGTTGCCCGCGCGCGGCGACCGCGCCGCGAGCTGGCCGGGCACGGTCCAGTTGCCGGCATGAAGCGAAAGCGATTGTTCCGGCGACAGGCANNTACCAGGCCGTGCTCTCGCCCTTCACTTCGTCGGGGCGGCTCGGGATGTACCAGCCCTTTATGACTTCCTGCAGGAAGCCGTTGCGCAGCAGGCGCTCCCGGTGCGTGCGCGACAGGTCGCGCGCCCGGATGGCCCCCGCCCCCTCCGCGGTCTGGAGATTCCGCAGGATTTCGAGGGACTGCGCGAGTTTTTCAGGCGGTATGGCCATGGCCGGTTTCCTTCAGTTTTCGTGTTTCCGTTATCCGATTATGTTGCGTCTTACTTATACTATTATGCTGCACGTTTATTATCTTATTGTGTTGTACCATTTTTATCTTATTGTGTCGAGACCGGTCCCACTCCTTAGGAAGTGCGGGCCCGCACTCCGTGCAGGGTTTGCGGTCCTACTTCCTACCTACTCCCGCCTTTTATCCTTCCCGATCAAGGGCCACCACCCCGACCGCGGGCGAACAAAGAACGAATATGCTAAATCTATTTTGTGGCGCTCAAGGCCTGCACCGTCGTCATCCACGACCTGAACAAGACAGAGCACGCGCTCGACGTGACGGCGGAGACGCTGTACGAAGCCGTTGCCCAGGCCCTCGCTGCCCTGCGCGTTAACGACTGGGTCGGGGAGATCGGATGCGGGCTGACGACCGCCACCGTCAGGGCCCGGCATCCGGAAGTGACGCACATCGTGAAAAATCCAGGACTTTGAAAACTGGCTGAACCGGGGCTGCAGGAGCCCGGCGGAAACGGTCCTCAAGGCGCGGGTGCGACAGATGCTTGGGCTGCGCAAAGAATAATAAGGAAGATCAAATGATCATGCGCGGTCCTTACAAGAAAACGCATTCAAGCCGCAACTGCGCCGAGATTTTTGCCTGATAAAATATTGAGCATGACCGATGATCTAAAGACCCGCCGTGAGCAATTGATAAAGAGGCTAACAGCCGCCCAGAACACGCGAGCTTTTTCGCACGTAGACATTCTCACAATTACTGGTGCGATGAGTGACGAACAGCTTGAGAAGTACACCTGCGACAAGGAACGCGAAGCGGCCGAATATTCCCCTGAACGTCAGCCCTTCGTGACAGGAAAATAAATTCAAACTGATACACTGCCGCATCGCGGGGTGGCTTTAGCGGGTTCACTGCGCCCTACTCCGAAAATCCCGCGTCGTAGATCTGCTTGCCGGTCGTCGGGCAAATCCACGCGGAGAAGCCGCCAAGGCCGGGCGGATTCGGCTGATCGCCATGAACCCGCGAGCTGGTTCAGTTCGACGCGGTGATAACTGCAGATGGGATTCCCGCCTTCGTCCTTCGCGAAGCTGCAGGCGATGCGCGGTTTCGGCAGCCGCTTTGGGTTCCTGCCAGCTTCCTTCTCCGTGATCGTTCTTATCATGATGCTGCCGCCGGCCATGTTCGTGATCCGGCCGTGTCTGAGTTCTCCCGTGTAGGCATCTTCATACTCGACCCCATCGCCGATTTCAAAGTTTTCCGTCATTCGAAACCTCCGCCGTTCAGATTTTACGCCGTTTCAGGGCAGGAGATTTCCATTTAGCGCCATGGCGTGCCGGCGTCCCGCCGTCGGGCTCTACTTGTCGCGCGCGACTCACCGAGAGCCTCCCGCTGCGCCGCGCGCAGCGCGGCGAGTCGTCTCGGCCATCCGGTAACGCTCCCTCACGCGAACAATAGATAAGGAAGCGGGGCGTGCCGCCACAACCGCGAAAGTGTTGACCAACAATTGCGGATTCCCTCCTTATCGGTACAAGATCGGTACAACTGAGCGAGAGAAAAAGAGGTACGTTGTTCCCTAAGCGACACCAGATAAAGCACTTGGAGTTTGTAGTTTCATAGTTCGGGACCAGGGGGTCGGAGGTTCAAATCCTCTCTCCCCGACCAATCTTCATTTTTCGCACGTTCAAAGATCAGATCGAACGGCTTTCTGTATGTAGGCGCGAAACTTACGCCGTCTGTGGCGCAGTTCAAAAGCACTGATTTGAGCAATTGACCGCGATCCGTCGAATTCCTCGTAAGGTACAGAAAATGCGCCTTGTTCGCGAGTTCAAAAATCCTTTTGACGGTCAGCGCGTTTTCCGCCGGAACCTGCACCCTTAGACTCGACAAGTCGGCTTCCAGCTTCCGCTCTTGTTCCCGCCAGTCGTTCGTTTTGCGAGTCCAGAACTCCTCATCGACTTTGCCGTCCAGCTTGTCCTCATACATTTGGTCCATGCGAGCGCGTAGCGCCGCAAGTCGCTGCTCAATTGCAGCGACACGTTTTTGCCGCTCTGCTTCCGCATGAGCGCTGTCAGACTGCAATGAGTCCACGATGGTGTGTGCAACGGTTTCTGGCACGTAAATGTCTCTTAGCAGTTCGCCCATTCGATCCGAGACCTCTTGCTCGCGCATGTAGGGGAGCGAACACTTGCCGCGTCCATGCGAGCAGCGGTAATAGACGTATTTGTTCTTTTGCAACTCTGCGGTGACCGTGCAGCCGTCATGTGCGCATTTGAGCAATCCCGCAAATGTAAAAGCGTGCTTCCGATGTTTCGGTTTGTTCCGTCCCGCGAATACATCTTGGACACGGTTGAACAAGTCGCTGGGGATTAGAGGCTCGTGGGTGCCCTTGTACTCGACGCCCTGCCAGAGGAAATATCCCAGGTAAAAACGATTCTTGAGAATCTTATCGAAATAGGAACGAGACAGCCGAAGGCCGAGTTCGTCCAGCACGGTCTTGCGGAGCGTAATCAGTGAGTGCTCGCCNNCCGATGGGAGCGCGACCCGGATAAATACCCTCTTCTGCTTTCTCGCGCATTCCCTTTTTTACTTCCTCTTTCAGGTTCTCCACGTAGTGCTTGGCCACGGCCACGTGGATGTCGTGCATGAACTTGTCCTGGGATCGCGATTCTTTCCCAATTACCCGGCCCTCTTTGACGAGATGAATCTCAATGCCGCGCTTTTCGATCAGTGTCTCGAATGCGAGCGCATCCGTTCGATTGCGGTACAGACGATCTGTCTTCTCGACCAACACGATGCGACACGCGCCGTCGGATTCGAGCAGACGCAGCATGTTCGTGAATTCTTTGCGACCGGGGTTTTTCGCGGATTCGATATCCACAAACTCGCGCTTGATGGAGAAGCCGCGAGTGCGACCATATTCGGCCAGGAGCTTACGTTGCGCTGGAATGGAGTACCCTTCACGCTCTTGCTCGCGACTGGAAACCCGGGCATACGAGAACGCTGCAATCATCTGTCACCCTCCGTTGGGGCATCCATGGTAGCGGGATCCAATGGCATTGCAAGATGTTTAGTTGCAACCCGATCAGCAGCTTGCAAGGGCAGAGATTCGCGATCAGTCGCAAGCACTCGTTTTCGCTGTCGAGCGCTTATGCAAGCGATCTTTTAGCGTTGTTAACGCGTTGTTAACAGCTTGCGACAGTGCGTCTGAGCAGAGACGCTCAGTGAGTTCGTCGAGACAGTCAGAACAGAACAGCACAGCGCGAGTTGTCTTTTGAATGCGCCTGCCACCCTAGACTTGAAATGAGCACGTTGAGAGAAAACTGTGCTCGCTGCAAACAGTTGCTACACGACTTTTCCATTCGTCACCTCGCGGTCCCATTTGTCGAGCAATTTGAAAAAGCTGATGAGTTCCGAAATCGACTTTTGATCCATCTCTGCGGGTGCGACTACCAGAGCTGCCGCGTTCATTGTCGTGCCATCGTGCGCAGTCATGTCAGCCTGCCGGCCCGTCAAATCACACGATGATCTGGCAGGTTTGCTCACATATCACCGAGTAAGCTTCTCTAGATCATTGAGAAGCTTCTGCATGTGCTTTTTGAGAATCGTCAGCGCACGCTGTTTCTCTCTCTTGCTTTTCGAAAAGATGCTGATTGAGTCATCGAGCTTTTCGAACTCGCGGCCCACCTCAGAGAGTTCATTCAGAGTCGCGCTGATCTCAAAGAGTCTCTGCCCGTGATGACGCAATACAAGATTGTGTTCGCGTATCGTGCGAAACAAATACGCCAGCTTCTCAATGCCTTGCTTCCGCCGAACGAAGAATTGCGTTCCGCACGGATCGCAGACAAAGTACGGCTTGCCGCTCTTAGCCATTCGTTGATCGAGTTCTTTACCGCAAAGAAAGCAAGGCAAAACAGCCATTTCTAGTCCTCACTAACGTTAACGTTAAGAACAACTGCTGTTTGCTCCACGGCGGGGTATCTGTTCCTACAGGAAGTGAAAATGAGAATAAAAAACCGTCGCAATCCACCTGAACGTCCTGAGCGAAGCTCTCGAAAATGGAAAACAAATGAAAGATGCTGCGTTCATCCATTACCCAGGTTGTGTCGCTCGCAGTCTTTTCGAGCAGATGAATGGAGCGCAACGTAGTGACGCGACGCGAACGCAGCGGGGCTGACATCAGTAATTCTTTGGTCAGGTACTTCGCCAGATAGTGCGAGATGCGATGAACATCAACGTGCCTGATGTCAACGATTCCGCCGCCACCGAGCGCACTCCAAGATTCTGAAATCCATTGCTGCCGAACGAAGCGATCAATTAAGACGTGCAGATGGGGAATGCCACTCTTGTGAAATTCAAGAATTGCGATGTACGTGACCGTGCATTTGAACTTGCGAAGCAGCGAGACGCGAAATTTGTTGAACACTCTCCGCAAATACCGAACTGGGTCGCCCTCAATCTTCGAGGGATCAAGCGTGAGCGTAAGAAAGCGCGTGAGTGAGTGACGCTCCGCGATAACACGAATCGCTTGTTTGTAGCGCCACGCTTTGCGCGGACCGCAATACGCGCAAGCCCATGTCTTGCAGTTGAGCCGAATCAACTTTTCCGACTTACCGTCAAGCGTGAAGCCGCGAAGCGTTCGCGCCCCACAGCATTTACAT
>PLBX01000350.1:0-285 GCA_003135495.1 Acidobacteriaceae bacterium
GTCTGTATCTGTCTCTTGATTCTGGCCTCAAGGTCCTGGTCGCGGATTTCGATGTTCATCGCAGGCTCCTGTTCGCCGATGGTTCCGGCTTTTCCCAATCGTAGCCGACGGGCAGGTAATGTCAACAATGGGGCTGCGACCTCAGGCCGAACGACGAGCAGGCTAACAACCAACGACTAACGACTAACGACTAACGACCATCGACAGACCCTGCTCGTACGCATACGCCACCCTCAACAACGTGGCCTCGTCAAAATGCCGCGCGAACAACTGCAACCCAATCGG
>PLBX01000350.1:337-5312 GCA_003135495.1 Acidobacteriaceae bacterium
TTCTTGAAAGCTTCGTCGAAATCATGAGTAAGTAGCGTGCGCACCTTCTGTGCCTTCAAGTAGTAAGCGTCATAATATCCCGCGCTCAGCGCATAGGTGCCAAGCATGATGCGGCGCTTGACTTCCATTCCGAATCCGCCGTCGCGCGTCTTCCGATACATCTCAGAAAGCGTGCCTGCCTTAGCACGGAAGCCATAGCGCACGCCGTCATAGCGCGCCAAGTTCGAAGACGCTTCCGCCGTCGCCACAATGTAGTAAGTGGGAATCGCAAATTCCGTATGCGGCAAACTAACGGGGACAACTTCACATCCCAACTCCGCCAGCTTCTGAATCGCCGCTTCGACCGCCGCGCGAACTTCGACATCAAGCCCAGCGCCAAAATATTCTTTGGCAACTCCCACTCGCAAACCCTTCACCGGCTTGTCGAGTTCCGCCACATAATCGGGCACAGGCACGTCAGCAGAAGTCGAATCCATGGGATCGCGCCCTGCAATCGTCCGCAGCACCAGCGCCACATCTCGCACCGTTCTCGCAAACGGTCCAATGTGATCGAGCGACGAGGCAAAAGCAATCAGCCCATATCGCGACACGCGTCCATACGTCGGCTTCAGGCCAACCACGCCGCAAAATGACGCCGGCTGCCGAATCGATCCGCCCGTATCGGAGCCAAGCGTCGCCACCGCCATCTCCGCCGCCACCGCGGCCGCTGACCCACCGGAAGACCCGCCCGGGACGCGGCTTTTGTCCCGCGGATTACGCACCGCATGATACGCCGAGTTCTCATTCGACGACCCCATCGCAAACTCGTCGCAGTTGAGCTTGCCGAGAATTACCGCGCCCGCCGCTTCCAGCCGAGCCACCGCCGTGCAGTCATACGGAGGAATAAAATTTTCAAGAATTTTCGACCCGGCGGTTGTGCGCACGCCGGAAGTCACCATCACGTCTTTGATCGCCACCGGAACCCCCGCCAGCGGCGGCAAGGGCTGGCCTTCCGCGGCCATCTGGTCGATCAGTCCGGCCTGCTTCAGGGCGCGATCTTCGCAGAGAGTTAGAAACGCCCCAATCTCGGGATCTTCTTTCCTGATGCGCCCGTAGAAGTCGCTCGCCAGCGCAGTCGCAGTGGTCCTGTCCTCGATAATCGCATTGCGAATTTCATCGATAGTCAGAGCCACTGCGCTAGTTTTCCCGGCAATCATCACGCTATCTTCTCGCTAACTCTCGTCATCTCTCAATGACCTTGGGAACTTCAAAAAACGTCCCGTCAGTGTCCGGAGCATTCTTCACCGCAACATCGTGCGCCAGCGATTTCCGCAGGCCATCTTTCGCATCTTCCCGGATCGCGTATGCAAAACGCTCGCTTCCCAGCCGCGTCTCATCCACGCCGTAACGATCCGACACTTGCGCCATCGGAGCAACCTTGTCCGTATCGAGTTCGCTCAGCCGCGCAACGTACTCCAGGATCGAATTCAAATCGCGCAACATGCGAGCGCTCTCTTCCTCGGTCAACTCAAGGTTGGCGAGATCGGCGACATAAGCAACGTCTTTGTCAGTAACCTTCATAACTCAGGCTGTAGAGACGGGGCTTGCCCCGTCTCCCCCTTCACTACAAATTCAATTCGCTTCACCGAGGCTGCAGAAAACTTATTTACCAGCGCCAAATATCGAGGCGCCAGGTTGGCAAGTTCGCGCCGCCATCCCGCGTCCGCAACTTCCACGGTAAGAATTCCATCGGAAAAACTCAGCGCTCGAGTGCGATCAGCCACCGCGCTGCCGCACGCCACCGGCCAAGCCAACAATGCGCTCTCCGCCGCCGGCGCGCGATGAAGCGCTCTGGCGACGATGTTTTCCAAGCCAGCCGACGCTCGATTCAAAACATGTCTCCTAAGTCGCGAAAAACATTTGTAGAGACGGGGCTTGCCCCGTCTCCGGTCGCACAACACTGCCGGTGCTACGAAGCCACCGCCGCGGCCTTCGCACGTTTCCGGGCAAGCTTCCGCAGATGCGACGCGGAATACAAACTCCCACGGCACTGCTTCGTCCCGCATAAACACGGAGCAGCATCCTCGCCATCAAACAAGTTGTAGTCGTAAGTCAGTTCCTCGCCCGCCTCTATATCACGCAACGCAATGATCCACATCTTCCCCTTGATCTGATCCGTCTCGCAGTTCGGAGCGCAGGAATGATTGACAAAAGCCGCGACCCCATATCCGTCAATAATTTTCTTCCCGCCGTCCAAACCAAATAAATAGGTGTTCGGAAAATCGTCATAAAGATCGTCAGCCTGCTCATAGGACAAGCACAAACCAACGTATTCAATAATCAGCGTTCCCTTGCCAATTGGACGAGTTGTGTAACAGCCATGAGAGTGAATTTGAGATTGTCGAATGATTAGCGTCATATTCGCGAGCGTTTTTAGATTTTATCCGCAACAACGATCTTTCGCACGTGTAGGGCGGGCGCCCTCGCCCGCTAGCCATCGTCGGCCAAAATCAAAATCAGCGGGCACAAAGTATAACGAAGGCTTAACCATCACGAACCCTCACGACTCAGATTTCCTTCGTGGACCTTCGTGTCCTTGGTGGTTCACGATCTGTCATATCTGTCAGGCTCTTCCCCCGAACCGCGGCATTCTCCCAATCTGCTGCTATCATTTGTCGTAGCGATGTTCATAAAAATCGATCCCGAACTTGAGAGCAGCCCATGGCACAACAGCACCAACCACGCTTTCTGAAGATAGTCGAAGACGCAAAGCGGAGAGTTAAAGAGACAAATGTTAACGAGGTAAAGTCCCGCCTCGATCGCGGCGACAAACTCCTTCTCGTCGACGTCCGCGAAGATCGTGAATACGATGCAGACCACGTCCCGGGCGCGGTGCACCTGGGCAAAGGCATCATCGAACGCGACATCGAATCCAAATATCCCGATCAGCAGACCGAACTCATTCTTTATTGCGGCGGGGGATTTCGCTCTGCCCTGGCCGCCGATAATTTGCAAAAAATGGGATATACCAACGTCATCTCCATGGATGGTGGAATTCGGGTTTGGCGAGAGAAAGGCTACCCGCTGGAAAAGTAGCGCCAACCGTTCCCATTTCTCTTAAGTCGTCATCCTGCCTTTAAGAGTTGTCATTCTTTTAAAAGTTGTCATCCCTAATTTAAAGTTGTCATCCTGAGCGAAGCGAAGGACCAATGCCTTGAGCCCCTAGAGGCTGCCAGTAAGTAACAAGCAACTGCCCCAGGCCAACATCAATCCATTTGCATACCACGCACTTCTCTGAAAAAATGTAGCAACCGAATAGTGGAGTCCCTGCAATGTCCCAAATTGGAAGCTTCGCGCTCCTGTTAGCGCTGGGCCTGAGTGCGTATTGTTTCTCGGCCGGCTTTCTATCCTTGTTTGGAAAAGACGCCGCCTCCGCCCGCCTCGGTGAGACCGCGCGACGCGCCGGAATCGCCACCTTTGCCTCCGTGCTCCTTGCAGGCATCGTTCTAGTAGTTGCGGCCTTCAACGACGATTTCTCCATCGCCTACATCTTCCACCACAGCAACCGCGACTTACCCGCCGCCTACAAGTTTGCTGTCCTGTGGTCAGGGCAAGAAGGCTCGTTACTGTTCTGGTCGCTTCTATTAGCCGGCTACGGATTCGTTCTCCGCCTCCGCTACAAAACTGATCAGCGGCTCTTCGCCTACGCCTCCGTAATCATAGCCTCGGTACAAGTTTTCTTTCTTCTCATTCTGAATTTCGCCGCCCACCCCTTCGCTATCGAGCAAGGCGCCTTACCCGCCGACGGCACCGGATTGAATCCTCTTCTGCAATATCCCGAGATGGTCATTCATCCCCCCATGCTCTATCTCGGATACGTAGGCTTCACCGTTCCCTTTGCCTTCGCTTTGGGCGCGCTCATCATGAAGTATCCCGGCGAAAAATGGATTCAGATCACCCGCCGCTGGACTATGGTGACGTGGTGCTTCCTCACTGTCGGCGTTTTCTTAGGCGCGCACTGGGCCTACGCTGTCCTCGGATGGGGCGGCTACTGGGGCTGGGACCCCGTGGAAAATGCCTCGCTCATGCCCTGGCTCACCGGCACCGCGTTTCTGCACTCCGTGATGATGCAGGAAAAACGCGGCATGTTAAAGGTCTGGAACATGGCGCTCATCTTCGCCACTTTCCTGCTGTCTATGCTCGGAACTTTCCTCACGCGCTCCGGCGTCATCAGCTCCGTGCACGCCTTCGCGCAATCCTCAATCGGCACATGGTTCCTGGTGTTTATAGGATTAACGCTCGCCGTATGCAGTTTTTTCCTCGTAGCAAATCGCGGTCATCTCAAGAGCGAACACAAACTCGAATCGCTGGCCTCCCGCGAATCCAGTTTCCTCTTCAACAATCTCCTCTTATTGACCGTCTGCTTCACTATCCTCTGGGGCACATTTTTCCCGATCCTCTCCGAATTCGTTCAAGGACACAAAGTCACCGTCGGCCCACCATTCTTCAATCGCGTAGCCGTCCCCGTCGCCCTGTTGCTCTTACTTTTAACCGCCGTGGGACCACTCCTAGCGTGGCGTAAGACCTCCATCGAAAGCATCAAACGCAACTTTCTCTTCCCCGCCATCGGCGCGCTGGCTGTCGGCGGAATGATGATTCTCTTCGGCGTCCGCCCCTGGGAAGATCCCTCCTACTTCTACGCCACCATGGCCGCGATTCTCTCGGCCCTCGTAATCTTCACGGTCATTTCGGAATTCCTCCGTGGAGGCCGCGTCATCGCCGGCAAGAGCAATCAAAATCTCTTCTCAGCAATGATCCAACTCTGCCGCCGCAACACCCGCCGCTACGGCGGCTACATCGTTCACTTCGGCGTCGCCCTCGTCATCATCGGAATCCTCGGCACTCCCTTCAACAAGGAAGTTGAAAAAGAGATGGCCTTTGGCGACAAAATCAACATCGGCCCCTACACCCTCGTCTGCCAGTCCTACACGCAGGA
>PLBX01000114.1 GCA_003135495.1 Acidobacteriaceae bacterium
AGAACTCTACGATCAATCGGCGGATCCAAAAGAAGAGCACAATCTTGCCGCCGCCTCAACGGCGGTTACGAACACGCTGGGCAGCCAGCTCGACGCCTTCCGGCAAAGAACCAGTACAGCAAAAGAGGCGCCGAAGGTGGTTACGGATCCAGAACTTCAGGAAAGATTAAACGCATTGGGATACATAGCCTCCGATAGCACCAATGCAGCGATGCCGGGCATCAAGGAAACCGGAGCTGATCCAAAAAATAAAGTTGAAGTTGTGAATCTGTTGCACAGCGCCGAAATGGCGAAAGAAGATATGCGCTTCGAAAAAGCGGTGCCACTGCTGGAACAGGTGATTGCATTGGAACCAAATCTTCCNNATTACATATCTGCAATTGGGTACCGCTTTAACTGCGTTGAAGGATTACGAGAAAGCTGTGCCGATCTTGCGGAAGGCCGTCGAAATGCGTCCCGACCTAACTGTTCCTCGTTATCAGCTCGGCTCCGCTTTATTTGAAACCGGAGATTTTCCCGGGGCCGCTCTCCAGTTCGAGACAGCAGTGGCCCGGTCGCCCAACTGGCCTGAGGCCCACCTGTCTCTGGCAACCGCATACGCGCGCGAGGATCGCATGACCGACGCGATTGCGGAATATCAAAAAGTCATCGAACTAAGACCAAATCATTACAGCGCGCATCTGCTCATGGGCCGAGCGTTGGCGCTGTCGGGAAATCCCACTGCCGCTGTAACCGTTCTTATGAGAGCCGTAGAACTTCAGCCCAAATCGCCCGAGCCGCACCGATTCTTGGCCGACGCCTATGTGCAGTTAGGACAACAAACCGACGCGGATCGAGAACGTGCGGCAGCCCAGCGCTTACGAGCCACTGCCCAGTAGAGACGGGGCTTGCCCCGNNTCTCTCCTCGGTCCCCCACATCTGTGTAGAGACTGGGCTTGCCCCGTCTCCCTTCGTCGCTGCACTCTAATCTCAAGCTTGAGAGAAATGTGAGCATCAGTTTGCCGGAACGTATTTGCAAAGCGCTTCGTCAAGCTTGCAAGCCGTCGCGTACTCTTCACGCGCAGGCTGAGTGCGGTGCAAAAGTTGAAGGGCAAAGCCCATGTTCAAGTGTGCCTCTGCCAGTTTCGGATCCAACTCAATCGCACGTTGAAACTCCGCGACGGCCTTTGAAGTTCGATTCGTATGGTTGTAGCAGATGCCGACAAAGTTATGCAGTCGCGCGTCTGCAAGTCCAAGTTCGATCGCTTTTTCCAGATGAGGCGCTGCCGCCGCATAATTCTTCTGCTGGAACAAAAGCATTCCGAATTCCCGCTGCCCAGCTGAAAAATTAGGCTGGATTGCAATCGCCTTATCAAGGAAAACTTTAGCTGCTTCCGGGCTACTCGTCCCGTCGAGAACGCCCAACTGATACCACGCTTGATAATTCTGCGGGTTATTCTTCAGCGCCTTGTCTATCCATACTCTTGCCTCATCCAAGCGACCGAGTTTGGCCAGGGCTCGTGACAGTCCAGTCATAGCATTATCAAAATTGGGATTCAAAGTCAGGCAGCGCTGTAAATCATCAGCTGCCTTTTCCCAATCCTGCCGCCGCAACGCCGACTCGCCCAATAAGAATGGGATGATGTAAATTTGCGGATCCTTTACTTGTACTTCGTTAAGCAACGTCTCTGCGCGTTCATCCTCATGAAGCTGAAATGCATCTTGCGCTTTCAATATAGTGTTGAATTCCCAGAGCTTGTCTTTTGGATCGGCAAGTCCATTCTTCAATGCTTCAGGCGAAACGGCCGCGCGAAATCCGAAGTATCCCAAAGCACGCAGCTTTTCTTGCGCATCCGGACTCAGGCTGCCAGCGCCTGGTTCAGCGCCATTAACCTGTTTGAAAGGATTGTGGGACAAAAGAACCTGTAGTTTTTCGCGGAGCACGTCCGCTGCCGCCGGTTGTTCCGCAACAATGTTCCGAGTTTCTCCCGGATCGGCTTCCAGGTCGTATAACTCCGGCGTGGGCGCCTGGATGAAATGAAATCGCTTACTTTCAAAAGCGTGTAGCGGACTCCATCCAAAAGAACTGAAAGGATAAAAAGTCTCACTGTACGCAGAATCTTTCGTCGCTACGGTAGTTGTTCCGTTCCCCGCTTTTGTCGCGAGCAAAGATTCGGACTGAAACTGTGAATAAATCGGTTCCAATGCAGTCTTCGACGGCTTCAGCCCCGCTAACTGCAAAAGAGTCGGAGCGACCGCTGCGGTTTCCACCGGGTCGCTGCGCCGTCCTGCCGGAAAGCCGCTACCCGCAGGAGGTTTAACGATTAGTGGCACATGAACGGTTGAGTTGTAAACAAAAAATCCATGTTCATCTTCGCCGTGTTCTCCAAGAGATTCGCCGTGGTCGCTGAGCGCGACGATCAGCGAAGAATCGTAAACGTGATTCCGCTTAAGCCATAAAATCAGATTGCCAACCTCGTGATCCGCATAAGCAATCTCGCCATCATAGAGATGGCTGCGATATTCAGAGCGGTAAGGTTCAGGAGGATCGTACGGGCTATGCGGATCATAAAGATGTAGCCAGAGAAAAAACGGCCGGTGCGGAGTCTTCTTCAGCCACGCAATCGCATGCGCCACGCTTTCTCCGGCCCGGCGATCGACCAGGCCCGCATCCTTCGTCTCGAACGTTTTGGCCGAAAACGCATCATCGTAAAAGTCGAAGCCGCGCGCTAATCCCCAACTGCGATCGAGAACGAAAGCGCTGACCACCGCTCCAGTGACATAACCCGCCTGTTTGAATGCTTGCGCTACCGATCGAAATTGCGGAGCGAGTGGCTGCCCCGTGAAATCCTGCACGCCATTTTGAAAAGGATAGGTTCCAGTCAATATGACGGCGTGAGAAGGCCAGGTGAGAGGGACCTGCGAGATAGCCCGCTCAAATACGATGCCATCATGAGCGAGAGCGTCCAGCGTAGGAGTCTCGACCATCTGCGCGCCATAGCACCCCACATGGTCCGCGCGAAGTGTATCGATGGTAATCAATATAACGCTGGGTTTTGTGGCAAGTTTCGATTTAGCGGCAGCGGATCGTGAAGTTTCGCTCTGCGGCGGCGTTGATGCGGATTTCGAGACTTGCCCTAAAGCTGCAACGCCAAAGACCAGAGCGACAAATAAATATAGGGTTACTGCAAAGGTAGGGGTAGAAAAAGTTCTAAGTCGCCAGAGCATGCCTTTATTGCGGCGCCAGTTGCCGCGCGCGCCGCGTCTCCTCATCCGCCTCCGCAGTGAGGCCTTTCGCGGCCAGAGCTTTCGCCAGAGACTCATGCATGGCCGGTTCTTGTGGCGCTAACTCAACCGCGCGGCGCAACTCCGCAATCGAGTCATCAATCTTGTTTTGATAAAGCAACGTTTCGCCGAGGGCATGATGCCCGCGCGCAAACTCCGGGTTAATCGCAATCGATTGCCGAAAGGCTTCCGCCGCCGCCGCCAGTTGCTGCTTCTGAATAAATGCAACTCCGAGGTTGAACGCAGCTTCGAAATTCGTCGCATCGAGTTGCAGCGTCCGTTGCAGAGTCGCGATGGCGGCATCTATCTGTCCCGCATGCGCCTCCGCCATCCCAAGATTGAAAAAAGCAAGAGCGTAGTCGGGACTAAGCTGAACAGTTTTCTGCAGTTCGTCGACTGCCTCTCCATACATCTTTAATTTGTAGTAATCGAGCCCCATTAAATAGTGCGCCGGAACCGATTTCGGCTCAGTCTTAACCACGCTCTTCAGTTTGTCGATTGACTCCTGATAATGCCCATGTTGACTCTCCGCCATCGCATCCGAGATCAATTCATATGTCAGGATGCGATCCTTCGGATCAGCCAAATCGCGGCTGCTGATAGTCGGATCACTTCCGCCGGAAAATCCCGCATATCCCAGCGCCTTCAATCTCTCCATCAGTGCCGGATCAAGGCCGGTTTTTTCCGCCATTTCTTTTGCCGCACTGTACTCGCGAATCATGTCGACAAGTTTGGCGCGCATCTCGCCAGACACGGCCTTTTTTTCATGGAACAAATTGTGAAGTTCTCCCGGATCGTTCGTCAGATCATAGAGCTCAGGCCGTGGCGCGTCGATGAAATGATATTTGGAATTCTCCGAGCCGCGCAGTTCACTCCAGTCAAAGTGGATTCGCGGCAGAAAAGTCTCTCCGTACACAACGCGTTCGCCTTTCGCATGGTCGTTCCGTTTGCTATCGCCTCTATCCGGAAGAAGCTGCGGCAACAGGCTGTGTCCTTGCACCTGCGATGGAATCTCAACCCCAACCGTTCCCAGGATCGTCGGCATCAGATCAACCAGCGAAACCATATCCGTAATCACTTGCCCCGCGGCGCTTTGCGGCAAATGAATGATCAGGGGCACATGCATCGTCGCGTTGTATATAAAAAATCCGTGCGTTTTCTCGTCATGCTCGCCCAGACTTTCTCCATGGTCGCCGCATAACACGATAACCGTATTTTTATAAATTCCCTTTTCTTTCAAAAACCGGATGATTCTCCCCACTTGCTCATCAGCAAAAGCAATCTCTCCATCGTAGGGATGCGAAGCATATTCGCTGAAGTAAGGCTCTGGAGGACGGTAAGGGAAGTGGGGATCATAAAGGTGCATCCACAGAAAAAACCTCTTCTGCGAATTGTCAGCCAGCCAGCCCAGCGCCTTATCAGCAACCACATTCCCTGGACGTTCCATTTCATCTAAGTTCGCTTCATCCAGACGGCTGAAATCGAAATGGTCGTAATAAAAATCAAAGCCCTGATTTAATCCAAAACGCGAATCCAGCACTGCCGCCCCAATCACCGCTCCGGTCTGATATCCAGCGTGTTTAAGCACGGAAGCAAGGGTAGGTTGCTGCGGGTTGAGCTTGTTGCCGCTAAAGTCGTGCATGCCGTTCAACATCGGATACGTTCCAGTGAGTATCGAAGTGTGCGAAGGCAATGTCACGGGAACAACCGCGAAAGCACGCTCGAACCGCGATCCATCAGCTGCCAGCCCGTCGATGTTAGGCGTCTTGATTTTCTTGTATCCGTAACAGCCGACATGATCAGCGCGCAAGGTATCGATCGTGATGAGCACCACGTTCAGCGCGGGGTTGCCGCCAGTTTGTGCAGCCGCGTAAGACGCGAAGAGCATTATAAAAAGGACAATCGAACGCAAAAAGGTGAGCGCCATTGGTGAGTTCAGTTTATCCCATTGAAGTAGGGGGAAGCTCCAATCCCGAAAAGGCTCAGCGTAGTTGTCCCGTGGCGCTGGCGACCACGAAAGTTGCGAACATGGCCAAGGTGAGCCAAAAGCTCCATTGCGCAACTAATGGCAGGTAGCTATCGGGATAAAGTTCTCGATGTTTTCGCTCGACCTCGCCATAACCGCGGCCCCACCAAGAGNNCTGTTTCGACGGGAGCCTATCGTTAACCTCCAGTTTCATCACGGTGCCAACGATGGCGTTGACCGCCAGTGCCATAGCCGCGACAGATATCAACCAATAAATCAGCATGCGTCAGCCATCTTCACACGGAATTGAAACGAATGCGAGAGGCACTGGCTTCGGCCGAGACACGACCAGTCGCTAAGAAACCGCTATGATAGGCTGGCGCACATGAAGCGAGTTACACTGCTATTTTTCGCCGCCGTCCTGACTGCGCCTACTTGGGGCCAAACCTCCGGCACACGAAATTCCTTCCCCGACATTTTTCTCATCACCAT
>PLBX01000586.1:0-1892 GCA_003135495.1 Acidobacteriaceae bacterium
TCACCCAGGCTGTCTTCCGCGATCGTGAAGATGACGGTAATGGGCTGCTCCTGAGTGACAACAGCGAGCACCGTGCTCCCATTAGCCTGAACTACGTTTCCCGGATCCACCAGCCGCAGCCCTACGCGTCCGTTGATAGGCGACACGATATGGCAAAACCCCACCTGGACTTTGTCGTACTGCACCGTGCCTTCATCATTCTTTACTGTGCCTTGGTCCTGCAGTACGATTTTTTCCTGATCGTCGAGCGTCTGTTTCGGAATAGCATTCTTTGCCCAAGCCTCGCGGTACCGCTGCACGTCCATCGTGGCTTGGCCTAAGACATTGATGTCGCGCTGCAGCGTGCCCTCCGCCTGCATGAGTTGCGCCTCGTAGGGAGCAGGATTAATTTCGATTAGCGGCTGTCCCTTCTTAACCGGTTGCCCTTCTTTATAGTGAACCTGGGTNNACCAGTCCCGTGACTTGGCTCGTAATCGATGCGGTGTAAGTCGGCGTCACGGTGCCAATCGCATCCAGATACACCCCGATATTTCCCTTTTGAGCCGTTGCGACCGTTGCTGTTACCGGTCCGCCAGCGCCACGCCGGGAAGCGGGTGCTGCAGTTTGCGTCTCATGATGGCGCAACACAAGCCAGAAAATAATCGCAAAGGCCAGCAGCAACAATCCCCACACCAAGAGCCGTCTGCCCTTGGCACCACGGCTTTCAGCACCGTCACTCGCAGGAGGTAACTGGTGTCGCGTGTCCGCCGTGGCGGGCGGCAGTTCGTGCTGCGGATCGTGATGCTGCGGATCCTGGAACCGGGGATCTCGATATTGTGGATCAGCTGGTGAATCAGGCGGTTTAGTAGCCATCCGAATTTTCTTGCATCATTCTCTCTAAATGCGCTGCGAATACGTTTGCTGAATTCGATAAACCCTCAAATCATCGCAAACGGCTCAGTGCAAAAGCCGGGTGTTCAGCCTCCGGTCAAATCATTATATTCATTGCCCACAATACCGCTTAGATTTGTTGCCTTGGCGCTCGGTCCCGTTGCTTCACCCGCCCGAATCGGTCCAGATCGCGGGCTACGCCACCGGTACTCCAATTATGGGAACATCATTTCGCGTCGAACACGGTAAAGATCGGTAATGTAAAGTAAATGTTCGTAAGCGGAGTGACTTGTTTTTGATGCGCCGCGCACAGGAACGTCAAGACATAACAATTAAAGCGACGAAGCGCGGATCACTCGAGGCGCAGCATAAGTGGAGGCAGAGCCAAACCTTCCAATTCAGCCTTCCATAGATTATTTACTTCCAGCGGATGCCCCGCCGTAAGCGTACCCGAACTCACGATTTCTCCGCCGCTCAACGGTTCGTCAGGAAATCGGTCTGCGATCGCCGTACTCAACTCCGCTAAGCACAGGGCCGGGCTTTTNNCCAACGCGTCAATCAGCGTCGCGATATTGTCCGGCGCAACCCGTAACCGCTCTCCGACTACGAGCGCAGCATGGAGTCCGAATGACGCAACGAAATCGCTCGGCTGAAATTTCCAATCCGGAAAAGGACAATCAATAATTTCAAACCCCATCGCCAGCCACTCCACGGCCGCAAGCGCNNGCGTTGGCATCCGGTTTCTCCCCAGCAACCTGTTCTTTCATTCCGAAAACAATTTCAGGCTCAATCTTCAGCGAACGAGTCTTCGGCAATGTGAGGGTGGCCGAATTGCTGTTGCTGAAATGCACCGTGTCCTCGTACATGTGCGCCCAGACCAGCGTTTCGAGTTTCAATACGCGCCACGCTGCCTTATTTGCGTAACCAACCTTGCGGCCTATGGCTTTATGGCCCTCAGCTTCGCGAAGATGCTTCAGCTCTGCTTCAACCGCATAGGCCGCATCGAGACTGAAACCCGGCCG
>PLBX01000586.1:1902-4557 GCA_003135495.1 Acidobacteriaceae bacterium
CTTCACGTAACCGTGCTCCCGACCAGAATCTTAGCAGCTCACGGATCACCCACATCGATACAGATCGCTAAAGCCGCCGCCAGCCGGCATTCCGGAAGCCCGCAGTTCCTAACTATTAGACAAGCCGAACATCACTAAAAAGCCGAGCACCACTGCGGATAGAGAACCCGGGTACCAGGTCGATAGAGAATCCGAGCATTACGTGGAAGAGCGGCCCTTCAGGGCCGCGCAAGCCGCTATCTTAGCGGGGCTTTAGCCCGGTCGTTTCCGATCGCGCTTGCCACAGACTCGTGCAACCATTCTGCACCCGTGCCCAACCTGTCAATAGAAACCGTCGCCGCTGAGGTTTACGCTTACCGAACGTGGTACTAATTCGCATTGCGTTACGGGCCGAGTCGGGAGAATTCAAATGAGGCTATTTGCAAGTCTTTGTTTCTTTGCTTTTTTGCTTTGCAGCGGGATAGGACATGCGCAGAACTCACTCGTGCTNNGGATCAACCGTACCAGCGCCCCTCTATAACCGTTGGACACAGGAATTTGCTAAGCGCAAATCCAACGTTCAGTTTCGATATTTGCCTGTGGGGACCAGCGAAGGAATAAACCAAATCTCCCATCTNNTGGAGATTTTGCCGCTGGCGAAGCGCAACTCACGGAAGCGGAGCGCAAGCAGGGAAGCTTGATCGAACTGCCCGTCGTCCTGATCGCTATCGTCCCCATCTACAACCTGCCTAATGTCCAACAAGAGTTGAGGCTGTCGGGAGAAGTATTAGCCGCGATCTTCCTCGGCGACATAAAAATGTGGAATGCACCTCAGATCGCCAAGCTTAATTCTGACATTTCGCTGCCAAATCTTGCGATTCAAGTCGTGAACCGCCCCGCCGGCAAGGGTTCGAACTACGTTTTCACCGATTTCCTCTCCAAGGCGAGCGCCAAATTTCGGTCCGAAATCGGAGTGACTCCTTCACCGAAGTGGCCGGTAGGAACCGCCGCGGAACGCAGCTCCGATATGGCCGACAAGGTGAAAAATACTCCCGGCTCCATTGGCTACGTGGAATATCAATACGCCACGAAGAACAATATCTCCCAAGCCGTCGTGCAAAATCGATCCGGCAAGTTCATGAAGGCAACGCTGCCGAGTATGATCGCAGCCTGCCAATACGCAGAGTCGCCAAACTGGAAGAACTTCTCCGCATCCCTGATCAACACTCCGGGAGCCGATTCTTTTCCTATCACCAGTTTCACGTGGATTTATGTTCGCTCAAGGTCCAACGATGCCTCGCGTAGCATCGCCTTAAACGGGCTTTTGGAATGGATCTATACGGATGGACAGCAATATGCTGTTGAGGAAGGCTATGCGGAACTTCCTCCCCAACTGCTCGCAGCCTTGCGAAGAAAAGTGAAAGAGCTGCAATAATTAGTGCTGCAATAACTGCTGCAAATAACTCAAGAGATGCAATCATTCGAGTTGCGTTAAGATTGGCTCGCGTCGTTACACATACTGCGCATCGCTAGCTATGCATTGCTAGCTGCATTCTTATCGGAGGGTTTATGAGTGGTCGATTCGTTCTTACCTGGATCGTGGGGCTGGCGTCTCTTGCTCTTGCGCAACAATCGGCCGCACCAGTTAGCCCCTCATCAATGGCTCCTCGGCCAGACACAAAGCCCTCAAAGATTCCCGAAGCTCCAATGCCCGACAGCGTCCCTGTCGATCCGAAATTGAAAGACCTCTTTCAATCAAAAATTCAGTCCGAATGGGAGGCAATAAAGAATAAGGACAAAAAAGCCTATGCCGAATTGCTCGCCGATGACTATCAGGGAGTCGAAGTGGATGGCAAAGGTGAGCGTACCAAAACTCAAATGCTTAACGAACTGGCCGAAGAAAATGTCTTTCGCTACACCTTGTGGGGATTTAGAGTGATTCCAATCGGGACCGATGCGGCGCTCGTCACCTACGAAAGCACCATGCAATTTCCGCCAAACGCCCAAGTGCGCCTTGCCCGCATTTATATTAGTGAACTCTGGGTAAAGCGCGCTGGAGAATGGAAAGAACTGCATTCTCAGGAAACGCACGTTAAATAGCAATCTTCTCTTCCTACATAGAACAGCCTATAATGCACCGTTGCCATCCCAATCCCTAAAAGGAGAGACAACCATGCCAAAATTATTATTCGCTTTGCTGCTTTCCAGCACCTTTCTCCTGGCGCAAGACAACGGCAGTATGTCGCGTGAGGATGCGAAAGATTCCAAGGGTCAGATTACAGTGCGAGGCTGCGTGAGTCGTTCCGGCGGCGATTACATTCTGATGAAGCAAAATCCCAGCATGACCTATGAACTCCACGGCACCGGCGAGATCAGGCTGAAGAATTATCTCGGACAAAGAGTCGAACTTACGGGTAGGGAACATCCGAGCATGAGCACGAGTTCCGACGCCATGAACAAGACGGGGTCGGCCGCGGCCACCACCATTGATGTCACGTCCATCACCACCGTAGATAAGAGCTGCTCTTCGCGGTAGGAGATCGGTCCGGCTGGATCGGTGACGTCAAGGCAAATTTGGAGCTGCAATTTCAGAACGCTGGCGCGTAGGTTCAGAGTCGGATGAAGCCCTCAGTCGCAGTCTGGTGGCATAGCCGCTATTTCAGAATTGGAGTCGCA
>PLBX01000233.1 GCA_003135495.1 Acidobacteriaceae bacterium
CGCTTCGCTCAGGATGACAACTCGGTGGGGCGGATATCGCCAGTCTCGCGTCCGTTTCGCGTAAGTCCCAGCACCATCTCCGCAATCTCCTCGACGGCCTTCGGATGGGCCAGCGACTGCGCCGCCGAAGACATGCTCCGAAGGCGCCCCCCATCGCCAATGAGCGCCGCAATCGTATCGACCAAGTAAGCGGCACCCAGGTTGCTTTCTTCCACTACGACAGCGGCGCCAGCTCGCTCCAGCGCCCGAGCGTTCACATTCTGGTGATCGTCTGCTGCTGCCGGGAACGGCACAAAAATCGCCGGCTTCCCTGCCGCCGCGATTTCAGCTACCGTGCTCGCGCCCGATCGGCACACCAGCAAATCGGCACGTCCGAATGTAGCAGGCATATCGTCAATAAACTTGTGGACTTCTCCTGAGATTCCCGACCGCTGGTACGCGGCCAGAACGCGATCGTAATCGCGCTGCCCGGTCTGGTGAATCACGTGGACGCCGGGAATCTTCGCGCTCAACCCAGGAAGCGACTCGATCATCGCCTGATTAATCGCGCGAGCTCCCTGACTGCCCCCAAACACGAGAAGCGTGGGTATGCCGCCCGTTGTGGCGCGATCTGCCGCGGGAATGTTAAAAAACGCCTCCCGGACGGGAACGCCGGTCACCCTACAGTGGGGGAAATAGCGGCAGGTCTCTTCAAAGTGCACAGCCGCCGCGGAAACCCAGCGCGCGATCATTCGATTGGCAAATCCGGGAACCACATTCGGCTCGAAGGCAAGGGTCGGAAGATGACGGCGAATCGCAGCCACCATTGCTGGCCCCGAGGCATACCCGCCGACGCCGATAACAACTTCCGGATCGAAGTCCGTGATCATGCGCGAAGACGCCGCAATCGCGCGTGGCAAATCGAACATCGTCTTCACTCGCGTCATCAAGCTGACATTTTTCAGCGCTCCGACCTGAATCAGTTCCAGCGGAAATCCAGCCTGCGGCACCAGCCGAGTTTCAATACCGCGCGCAGTTCCAATGAAAAGAACCTCGGCGGAAAACTGCTTTTTAAGTTGACGGGCAATAGCCAGGGCGGGGATTACATGCCCGCCCGTACCGCCGCCCGCAATGATTACGCGCATATTTAATTTTTGAAAACCCGCGGCTACTCCGCGAGCTTCGCGTACTCCCCTCTCGCCTGTCGCAACATCGAGAGCACTGACTGTTTCTCAGCGTCGGTATTCCACGACGTATTAGCGTTGGTAGACGCAATCAGCCGGTCGATCCAGGTTACGAAATAAGTGGCATCGGCGGCTTTGTGAAGCGGCGCGCCCACCACACTTACATACACCGGGCTAGTCGTCGCATACGGATACAAGTCAAGAATCGGATACTCCGCCTTATCGCTAAACGCCCGCAGAACGCACCAACCGCTGGCTTCGAACTGGATTGAGCCGTCAACCCGCGCCGACATTCGATCGCCGTCCAACGCAAGCTCGCGCGCAACCTTCCCATTACAAACAATTTGTAAATGGTCAATTGGAACGATTGAATTCATCTCCGCTGAAAAATGCACTTCTTGTTTCTTGTCCAATCGAACTTCGCCGCCAATCCCCTGTCCACCGAGAGAGAAGCGCAGCAACGGACCATTCGTCGCGAACGTCCTACCCGCCTTGATTGCCGCAAGCCATGTCGCGATCTTTAGCGGCCCTGGCTCGACTTCAGCATACACACGATTCAACCCCGCCGGCCCACGCAACGATGCATAGTTTCCCATGAAATCCGTACCTGCCGCCGTCGGCAAACGAAAGCCGCAATTGAGCAGCTTGTACCAGACTTCAGCCGTCGACTTATGATCGGAAAAGCCCAGCACCTCAATGTAATCCACCTTGCCGAGCGCTACATCGGCCGGTAACTCAGCAGTAAGAGAAGCATCTTTCGCCGGATCGGGATAACTATCGAAAGGATGAACGTATCCCACCAGCGCACCTTGGTCATGCGCCATGTCGGCGACGTTCGCGTTCGCTGGATAAAGGCTGGCGGCCGCCGTGTTGGGATAACCCGCGTACCCGGGAAGAATGAAGTCATGAGTAAGGTTGAGCAATCCCAGGTGTCCCCAATAACTTGTGTGGAACTCCTGCCCGTGAAGCAGCAGATGGTCTGCCGTCGAAGCTGGATCGAGTTGCTTTGAAAAATACGCCATGTCTGGGATGCGTTGCTCTTTGTTCACGATGAGGTCTTCGACGATCCCCAGGTTTTCAGCCGCTGCTTGCTCTACCAGATGCGCTGGAGTATTCCGATAAGTCCCGGCATAGTTCATATGCACATGAACATCACCACTCACCCAATTCGACTTAGTCTCTGTTTGGTTGGCAAGAGAAGTTAGTCGGACAGTAAGTTGTGCAGTTCCGTCAGGTTTCACCTCAACCTTGTGCTGTTCAAAATGATTTTCGAATCCGCGCATCACGCCGACTTCAACATTGCCTGCGGGCACCGTAACCTCAGACGTTCCAGTTGTGTCGAAGTAGTGAGCCTCAAAGGGGCGCTCCGCGCGAACGAAGCTGTCATCGGCGTGCATCCACGCATTATCGGGGGCGTAGGCGAGTCCATCAGCGGCAGTAAGAAAAACTCGCGCTGCTAGCGGCTTCCCAAGCGAGTCAACCACACTTAGCGATATGCGTCCCATAGGCTTCAGATACCTACGCTCGCCCGCGATCACCTCCGTCTGTTCGCCGCCTGGAATAGTCTGGATCCATAGCGAAGTATTGCCGTTTCGATTGGAGATGAATGCGATCTTGGAACCATCGGGCGACCAGCGCGGATTCACGTTATCAAAAGTTCCGTAGGAAATTGGAAATGCATCTCCCCCATTCGCAGGCATAACCCAGAGCTGATGCCATGCCTGCCCCAGATACGACGCATAAACCATCCGCTTACCGTCCGGCGAAAAATCGGGACGCGCCTTCCAGTTCGTTTCTTCGTAATGAATCTCGTGAGCCTCGGCCCCCGGCTCCGCCTTTATTTTCCAGAATCCACCAGTGCCGTGAATGTGACCACGATTGGAAACAAACAATATCTCCGACCCATCCCGCGTCCACACCGGGCTAATCTCGTGATCGACCTTGCTGTAGTAATAACGAGGGAGAGTGCTGACATTCTCCTGAGTAAGTTGCCGTACATCGCTGAGTAACCCATTGGCAAATTTTCCTACGAAAATATGAAAGTGTCCTTTATAGGATGTCGACACGAACGCGAGACGGTTACCATCCGGGGAGAAGCGCGGCTCTTGATTTACAGCACCGCCAGAAGTCATCTTCCGCGTTTGGCCATCTTGCGTGTCCAGCGACCAGAGTTCGACTGCATCGCGTTCGTAGCGGGCAAATACTACCCACCGCTGGTCAGGGGACCAATCCGGCTGATAATCGTAGCCAGGCCCGGCTGTAATTTGCTCCACCTCGGTGCTGCCGAGTTCTTGCCGCCACAATGATCCCGCCATCGAATACACCAGGCTTCGCGAATCCGGCGACCAGGCTGCTGCGCTCGGGCCGGTGGTCAACTGCGGCAGGTACATTTCCCTGAAGTAATAAGGATGCGGCAGATCGATCTGCTTCAGCACTTGTTCGCGCTGCGCCAGACATCCAACAACGCACGTACATACAAACAGACAAACAAGATGAAACTTGTGCAAGCGGCCTCCACCTATGAATAACAAACTATTTGACGCTTTCATTCTCAACCACTGGCAGAACAATCTCCGATGGATGCTGCGAATCGTTATATATTCGTATGCGAGCTTTTTTCGCGTCCGCGCTATCCACTTCTGATTTACCGCTCTGAAGATTCCGCGAGAAATTTGGATAAAAACTGCCCGAGATCTGCACTCGTATCCGGTGCCCTTTTAGAAACACATTGCTGGTGATCAGATTATTGAGGTCAAGTTCGTAAATTTTCTCAGGCTCCAGCCACTGCCGCCCGCGAGCAAGATCGCGATAGCTGGCGCGCAAAACGTCGAGTCCCGGGCTCATCAAGTTGAAAGCTGTGCCGTCCGGAGAAACATCTTCAAGGCGCACCCACAAGTCAAAGTCACGACAATCGCAGGAGACCAACATCCGCGCCTGAATTGGACCGGTGACCTCTGTGTCGGCGTTGAGAATTGGCGAATCGTAGGTTAAAACATCCGCGCGATCAGCCAGTTTGCGATAGTCATGCGCACCGGATGATTCGTAGTCGCTTACCACGGGCTTGGCGGGATCGGATACAAACTCGCGGAAGCTATCCTTTTGCGCGGCGGGCTGCCGAACCAACTTGCCGACCCGATCTCCGGCATCGGCCGGCGCAAAATAGTACTGCGTTCGGTGAGCCCGAGGCGGCCATACCTCCGAGTCCCGCCACTGGTTTGCGCCCATCACGAAATATCGGACTGGCTTTTCGCGCTCGCCGCCGTTCTTCCCATCTTTGAGATGGTGATCCATCCAGCGCAACACAACATCGTCATAATCAATTGCCGCTGATGGCCCAAATTCTCGCTCGCCCGACTTTGTTTTTGACGTGTTATCCACACCGTGCACCCATGGGCCAAGCAACAAGTGAGTTTGCGGATCTTTATTCCCGCTACGCGATTTTAGTAATCCAGCATAGTTTGTAGTCGCACCTTCCGGCCCATAGTTATCGTCATACCACGCGGAGAGATTCAAAACGGCGGCATGCGTGCGGCCATACTTGCCGCGCAGTTCACTCCAATTCCACCACGGATCTTCCGCCGGATGACGCAGCCAGTCGAAGTAAAAGGGCGCTACTTGCTGAAGTTGGGGAACGTTGGTCAAGGGCAGAGCATTCTGCATCTTGGGCCCTTCGCTCTTCCAGGCCGCCAGAGACTCTTCATAGGTACGCGGGCCCGGAAGATTCTTCTCCACCCGGATATCCCAGGCAATGTTGTCCCAAATCCACTCCATCCATGACATATCCCAGGTTCCGCCCGCGAAGAAAAAATTCTGAGGCGTCGAAAAAGTCATTGCCGGAACCATCGCTTTTAAATGCGGAGGATTTTCAACTGCTGCCAGCCACTGCACAGCCCCGGGGTAGGAAAGCCCAAACGTGCCTACCGCCCCATTCGACCAGGGCTGGCGAGCCGCCCACTCGATGGTGTCGTATCCATCGCGGCCTTCATTTTCGTAGGGTCGAAACTCACCCGCAGAATGGTAGCGGCCGCGGACGTCAACGATTACCACCGCGTAGCCGCGCTCTACCGCACGCTTGAATGTTGTGTATTCATGTTGCGCGGCATCTTTACCGTAGGGCGTGCGATAGACCAACACTGGGAACTGGTCTCCAACTGCGGGGCGCAAAACGTCGGCTCGCAGCTCAATTCCATCGCGCATCGGTATAGCCACGTTGTTTTGAGTTTTGAATTCCTTGTTCGCGGTTTGCACGTTTTGGGCGACCAGGAAACTGCAAAAAAGTAGAATCAGGATCGAAGATTTCATTCGGGAGAGATTATCACGGCGAGCATAATCCAATCGCAATCTCAATTGCTCACGTTCACGCGATTTCTTCGCCGCGCCCATGCCCAATTCAAAACTGCCGCCGCCAGTGTGGCCGCCAGGATCGCCGACTTACTTAAATCCGCCTGCGTCGCCAATGCCAGGCAAATAGCGATTCCCAGGACCGCAAACAATGGTCCAGCGGGCAGGCGGAAACGCGCGGCCTGCGGCTGTTTTCGACGCAAAGCAATCAAAGCAGCACAAACTACGGCATAGTAAAAGAGCCGCGCCACCACAGACAGGGTAACGTTCCAGGCAAAGCTCCCCGCGATCGCCAGGCCCCACACGGCCACTGCATAGAAGAAAATCGAAAAGCTGGGAGTCTGGAACGTGGGGCTTACCTTGGCGAAAATCTTTGGCAGGTCGCCACTTTTCGCTAGAGCGAAAGTGACGCGAGGCATCGCTAAAAGTTTAGCGCTCAAATAGCCATAAACAGAGACCAGCGCCCCGAGCGCGACCAGGGCAGCACCGCGATTGCCCATGGCGATCCGCGCCACCTCGGCCAACGGACGATCCGTGATGGCACCCGGCCCGAGCACTCCTACAACTACCCATTGCACAAGCGTGTAGATCACGGTGCAGGTAATGAGTGCTGCGAATATGGCAAAGGCGGCATCTCTTCTGGGATTCTTCGCCTCGCTCATGGGCGCCAGCGCGGACTCAAAGCCACCATAAGCAAAAATCAAAAGCACCATGGCCTTCATCCACATTGCAGGTGGCATCGCCGGCGATGGACCCCACGGCGTGTGGTGAACGATCGTCACCGCAGCTCCTGCGGTTACCACCATCAGCAGCGGCACGATTTTCGCTACCGTCAATATGTTGCTCACCGAGGTACCCTGGCGAGCGCCAAGAGCGTTGATCGCCGCCAGAAGCCCCACTAGGACGGTCAGGATAATGAAGCGCGGCCAAGGCTCCTTAACGGCGGGCCAAAACTCAGCTAGATAAATAACAAACAGGTTAGCATTCGCCGCTGGAGCCGCTGTCTGCGACAAGTACAGCATCCATGCGACGACGATGCCGGTCAGCCGTCCAAAGGCTACGCGAGCATAAAGGTAGGGACCGCCGGCCTCGGAGAATTGCGAGGCCACCTCGGCAAAGCAGGCCATGATGATGCCCATGGCGGCCCCTGCGAGCGCCACAGCCACTATGCTGCGTTTCCCTAGAAGCCCAGCCACTGTTGCGGGCAATCCAAAGATGCCGCTTCCGATAATGGAGTTCACCGCCAGTGCGGCCAGACTCCAACGGCCAATGGCCCGCACGAGGCCCGTTTGCGGTGATGTCATCTCGCCCCGTTTGTATCACACCCAGGCTCTCACCTGGTTAAAGTTCTGGAAAATTGTCGCCTGGTTCATCGGCCCGCCACCGGGATGCTTGAAACCGCTTGCCCCTTGCGGCTTCTAACCTAAGGTAACTTCAATTACCGAAGCTCATGCACACGAGGAATCTTTCCGCTTCCCTCGCATGATGCGATCTTGATATGACGCATTGTGCGGGACAAGCTCTGCTTACACGGAAGGGGCCTTATGGATCGTGAGAACCGGGAAAGCATGGAAGAGATTCGTCTTCGGATTTTGCACGTCACCGATGATCTGCGCGTAATTCAGCGCGAGTTGAATTGCGCCGCCATGCAAGCGCCCACTGACCCAGAGCTGATGGAAGCTCTCGCCAACCAGCCGGAGATGGAATCCATTCAAGTGCTGAAGTCCGCCGTCGATCAAATGCGCCACTTTCTCTGGTTCTATATGCAGGTTGTGACCAGCGATTCCGAGATGGGCGAAAAATTTCGTCAAAGCCTGCGCCAGGATGCTCCAGCCGTGGTCCCTGAGATGGAGCGGCAGTTCCAAAGCGCCACCGATGCCATCATGCTGCGCTATCTGGCCGATAACAAGTTCCGCAAGCCCAATTAGCCCGCATCCTGTATCTCTCATCTCGCATTCCCCATCTCGAAACGCCGCCGAGTTTGCCGCCGCAACGCCCCCTAGTGTTTGTCATCCTGAGCGAAGGACCTCTGCATTTGCTTTGCTTCCGCGGAACGCATATGCCCGCAGTAAAATCCCTTCGTTGCCCTTTTCTTCAAGCATACGTATTGCCGAACCTGCCGACGCGGCCGCAATCGCTCGCTTGGTGAACGCGGCATTCGTCTCCGAGCGCTTCTTCATTGACGCGGATCGAACCAATCCAGAAAAAGTTGCTGCGCTTCTTCAGCAAGGAGCATTCCTCCTCCTGTTCGAAGATAGCGC
>PLBX01000545.1:0-1449 GCA_003135495.1 Acidobacteriaceae bacterium
ACCGAGTACGTGAACCGGATCGGGCAGAACCTGGTGCGCAATTCCGACGCGCAGGTGCCGTTCACGATCAAGGTGATCGATTCCGACGTGGTCAATGCCATGGCGCTGCCCGGCGGATTTTTCTACGTAAACTCCGGCTTGATTCTGGCGGCGGACGAAGAAGCGGAGCTGGCGGGCGTGATGGCGCATGAAATTGCGCACGTGGCGGCCTGCCACTACGGGCGCGAGATGACGCGGATGAACCTGCTGCAGATGGCCTCGCTCCCGGCCATCTTCATGGGCGGCGCGCTCGGGTATGGGATTTATGAGGGCATGGGCCTGGGAATTCCCCTGACGTTCCTGCACTTCTCTCGCGGATTCGAGGCTGAGGCCGACTACCTGGGCATCGAGTACATGTATCGTGCGGGATATGATCCGTCGGCCTTCGTGTCGTTCTTCGAAAAGATTCAGGCGATGGAGAAGAAGAAGCCTGGGATACTGTCCAAGGCATTCGCCTCGCACCCGCAGACTCCGGATCGCGTTGCGAAGACGCAGGAGGAAATTAAAAGGATACTGCCGTCAAGACCGCAGTACGTTGTGACCACCTCGGAATTCGACGAGATCAAAGCACGGCTGGCGTCGATCGAGAATCGTCACAAGGTGCTGGATCCGAAAGACGCCAACAAGCCCAGCTTGCGGCGGGCTGCCGGTTTTGTCTGTGAAAGGCAAACGCCTGTGTCGACACTTCCGACGCCGCCGTCCCAATGGCAACTCCGCTCGGCCGAGCGTATTGCGGAACCATCTATATCAATCGAAACACGAACAGGAGCGGCACCCGGCAAAGTGTCTGTAAAGAGGAAGTAAGTCTTTGTGAATGGTCAATGCTCTCTCTTTGGGACGCTCAATAAACAGTCGAGATTCTCACTCGTGTCTTAACGCCTCGATCGGATCGAGTCGTGCTGCACGTCTGGCCGGCAAGTATCCGAACATCACTCCGATTGCCCCCGAAAATATGAAAGCCACCGTATTAATCTGAGGATTGAAGAGGAACGGCACCTGCATGACCCGAGCAAGTAAGGCAGACGCCAGAGTGGCCAGAAGGATTCCAACAATTCCTCCAACTGAGGAAAGGGTTATGGCCTCCACCAGAAACTGCAACAGGACTTCGTGCTCGCGAGCGCCGACCGCGAGTCGCGTACCGATCTCCCGGGTTCGTTCGGTGACCGAAACCAACATGATGTTGATGATGCCAATCGCGCCAAGAGCGAGCGTGATGACGCCGACGACGCCGAGAAAGTAATCCATGCCGTCGAAGATTTTTGCCACCCGCTTGTTGTTCTCAATCGTGTCCCAATCTTCGAATGATTCTTCAAGCTTCGGATCAAATCCATGACGGCGCGCAATAATGCCGTGCACTTCCTGTTTCGCCGCTAAGTGATCCGACGGCACAAACGGACGGTAGTTGAGAAA
>PLBX01000545.1:1505-14421 GCA_003135495.1 Acidobacteriaceae bacterium
CGCCGCGTTTCCGTATTGTCCTCTTCATTGAACCAGCGCCCCGGCCCCACCGGAACGTTCCGAATCTGGTTGTACTCGGGCGCAATCCCAAACACCTGGCCATTCGTAGATCCATAATCGCTGACAGCGCGAATGTCCTCCCGGTTGAGCACCGGAGAAAGATACTTGAGCGAGCGCGCCTGATTGCGGATGGCAAAATAATCCTGATAAGTGAAATGGTACGTGCGACCGGACTGCGTGCTGCCTTCGACGGCGGGAATTCGTCCTGGGAAAGTGAACATGATGTCCTGTCCAAGCGTCTTCAGTTGCTTCGCCTGACCACTGCGGAAGCCTTCGCCTAGACCTACAAGAAGAAGCAGCGATCCAACGCCCCAGGCAATTCCAAACATGGTGAGAAACGATCGCAGCTTATGCGCCCACAAAGTGGCCAGCGATTGGCGAATAATATCGAGGAACATCCTCATGATTCGAACCCACAAGTGAGTCGCGCGACCCTCTCTGTCCGAGCAAGGACGTGCGTTCCCGCAGTCTCCATCAGTTGGTACGAAGGCAGGTAGAAGCGAGTTCCACGAAAAAGACACCTCTACGAAGAATTAGACGCCAAAGAAGGCGCGAGGTTAGCCGCGCACTGCTCACCTATGGATTCGGAGCGCGTCTAAGATGCCAACGCCGGCGGAGCACATCTTCCGCCAGTTTTAGGCAAAATTTTGAATAGATGTTCAATGACAGAGTTAATGACAGAGCTCATGAGGAGCCAAGGAGGCCGTCCTATGTTTCGAGCAATTTCGCGAGCATCCCTATTCTGCCTGCTGATGGCAGCGATGCCGGGTGTGAGCCCGGCGCAGTCATTCGTACTTGATCTGCCCCTTGCCAGCCAGCGGGCAGAAGTTTCACAGAGAATCGGCGTTACAGATATCACGATCCGATATCACCGCCCGCTGGCGAATGACCGCAAAGTGTGGGATGGCCTCGTTCCCTACGGCAAGGTCTGGCGCGCAGGCGCGAACATCAACACCACCATCACTTTCAGCGATCCGGTCATGATCGAAGGCAAACCGCTCGACAAAGGAACGTACGGGTTGCACATGATCCCCAACGCCGATGAGTGGACAATCATTTTTTCCAGGAACTCTACCTCGTGGGGCGCCTTCACATACGACCAATCGGAAGATGCGCTTCGAGTGAATGTGAAGCCTAAAACCGCCGACATCCATAACGCCCTGACGTATGACTTTGACCAGTTGCAGCCGGATTCTGCGGTAGTTGAACTGGAGTGGGAAAAGGTCGCGGTCCCCTTCAAAGTGTCGGTCGATGTGCACGACCTGGCGCAGGCCAGCCTGAAGAAACAACTTCGCAATCTCTCCCAGTACACGTGGATCAGCTGGGACGATGCCGCCACCTATCTACTCACCGAAAAAATCGCGTTGAACGATGCGCTGACCTACGCCAACAAATCCATCGAAAACGAAGACCGCTACGACAACGAAATGACCAAGTCCAAAGTGCTAGCCGCGCTCAATCACAAGGACGAAGCAATGGCCGCACAAAAGAAAGCGCTAGACATGGCCAGTCCGCTGCAAATTCATATGTACGCTCGCCAATTGCAGGGAGAAAAGCGTAGTGACGAAGCGTTCGTGATCTTCCGCGAAAACGCCAAGAAACATCCCGACCAGTGGTATGTGCATTCCGGGATGGCAAGAATCTATTGCTCCCAAGGCAAGTTCGACGATGCCGCAAAAGAAATGAAACTCGCCCTCGCCGGAGCTCCCGACAACCAGAAGGTCTACGTGGACGGCCTAGTAAAACGCCTGCAGGCAAAACAGGACATCAATCCCTAGCGGCAAGTTGTCATCCTAAGCGAATACAGCAACTTGTCATCCTGAGCGAAGCGGAGACTTCACGAAGTGAAGTCCCCGCGCAGTCGAAGGACCCCTACACCCACCCGAGTGCTCCGCCCTTCGTTTTTTAAAGAGTGGAATTCAACCGTAGTCTCCCGCGTGACCCCCGTCGCCTTAAGAGACGCATCCCGAATCTTCCGCGGCACTATAAGTCGTTATGACAACCGGATTACACCAGGAAACCGGTCAAATCCGGAATCGAAGCTCAATATCTGCTCTATTCCATGACGTTTCATTACCGCGAGATGAACAGCATCCCGTGCCGATAGTTGCCGATACCCTAAAACAATTTCCTTCGCACGTTCGGTGATGCCTTGATCGACAGAGAACACTTCATCCACGATTCCAAGCAGAGCGTCAAACGCCGGCTGGACGGCTCACGGCGGTTGATGGCGACGTAGCGGCGCAGTATCTCCTGAAGCACTTCGGCCTCCGTAACCAGGCGTTGCCGATCGCCGACAACTTTTTCAAGCAACCGTAGCGTGTCGCTCTTGTGCGGATGCGACGCACCGACCAAATACATCGGGATGTTGGAGTCGACGAGAATCACTCTGGCAGGCCCGTCGGATATCCTTTTTCAATGTCAGCCAACATGCGGCTAATGTCACTCACCGGATATTCATGCCGCGCAGCCGCGCGAGCGGGGTGCTAGTAAACAGGGATTAATAGCTTAATAGTTAACAGTAGAAAAGTGGGAAGAAATCGCGAATTTAGCCTCGAATTGACGCTGCACCCGATTCCGGATACTCAAACACTCCCCGCCCCGACTTCCGGCCAAGTCTTCCAGCCTTCACGTATTGCACCAGCAGCGGACAGGGCCGAAATTTTTCGCCAAGAGATTTATGCAGGTATTCGAGGATGTGCAGCCGCGTATCAAGGCCGACCAGATCGACCAATTCGAACGGTCCCATGGGATGATTCAGTCCGAGCTTCAGCGCTTTGTCGATGTCCTCGGCGCTGGCCACGCCTTCCTGCAGCATGTAGAAAGCTTCGTTCCCGATCATGGCGTTGATGCGGCTGGTGATAAATCCAGGAGACTCTTTGATCACCACAACTTCTTTTCGCATGCGCTTGCCAACCTCGACGACAGCGGCTAGAGTCTCGTCATCGGTCTCAAGAGCGCGCACCACTTCGAGCAACTTCATCTTGTGCACCGGATTGAAAAAGTGCATTCCAACGCACTTCTTAGCGCGATAGGTCACGCTCGCAATTTCGGTAACGCTGAGAGACGAAGTGTTCGAGGCGAGAATCGTCGTTGGACGGCAGATCTTGTCGAGCATGGTAAAGATCTCGATCTTCGATTCCATTTCCTCCGGAACAGCTTCGATAATGAGATCGGCGTCGCGCGCTGCCTCATCCACCGAGCCCGCATACTCGAGCCGGGAAAACGCCGCATCAGCCTCGGAGGCATTGACCTTTCCCAGTTCGACCGCCTTGTCCAGGTTCGACCGGATTTCGGTTTCGGCCTTGCGCAGTGCGTTGGGCAGAAGGTCTTCCAGAATGGTGCGATAGCCGCCGAGAGCCGCAGCATGCGCGATGCCGCGGCCCATAATACCGGCGCCGATCACTGCTACGGTTCGAACCTCGGTGCGAACTCCGGCGCGAATTTCGGCGCGAACTTCTGTTAGAACTCCGGTGCGAACCTCAGCCACTATTTGTCCTCTTTGTTAGTCTTGCCCGCCTGCTCCAGGCGTTGGACCACGCTCTCGTAGCTCGGTTCGGATTTGCGAATGTATTCGCCAAGGCGAGCGCACTCTTCCTTGGTCATCGCCGGAATGCTGGCGCTGATGCGGCGCAAGGTGGTGGCGATGTCGTCGATGTAATTCATATGACGGATAAGTTCTCCAGTTGCTGGCATGAAAGGCTCCTTACTTTTTTCTGGCGTGTGCCGCGGAATTGAAATCAACGGCCGCGCCATTTGAATACTATTCATTGTTCAACAGGTGAGCGGATTTAGCAAAGGCCTTCATTCGCTGCCAACGTGGGTTAAAAGATGAAAGATAAAAGATGGAAGACTTCGCCGTCAGCCTTCCAGTTTGTATCGCGTCTCCGCAAGTCGATAGAGGCGCCGCCAGAGCAAACGGTTGGTTGTGACTACGACAGCAGCAAGAGCAATCGTGCTGACAAGAAGAAGATCGAAGTTCTTGGCCTCCGTTGCCGAGGAAATCATGGCGCCCACTCCAACCGTCGAATACGTTTGCCCTTTAAACCGGAAATATTCGGCGACGATGCTGGCGTTCCACGCGCCGCCAGAGGCCGTGATCATGCCCGTAACAAGAAACGGAAAAATCCCCGGGAGAATCAGCTTGCGCCAACGCTCCCATCCGCGAATGCCAAAAACGTCGGCGGCTTCTTTTAAGTCCGTTGGAATCGCAATCGCACCTGCAATCACATTGAACAATATGTACCACTGCGTGCCCAGCAGCAACAAGACGATTGATCCCACTCCCAATCCTCCGCCAAGGCGAATGAGGACGAGCAGCACGACTGGAAACAACGCGGTAGCGGGAACGGAAGCAGCGATCTGCGCGAGGGGTTGTGCAATTCTTGCCAGGCGCGGATTAAATCCTATCGCCACCCCAACCGGAATCGTCCACAGGGCACCGAGAACAAGGGTCGCATTAACGCGGAGAAAAGTCGCTGCCAGGCCGATGCCGATCTGGCGAAAGTCGGCGCTGGGCAGTCCCGCTACGATCATTACCACGCGGACCACCGCATAGCTAATTGCAACGAGCGCCGCGATTCCCACGGCACGCGCGAACCAAACTAGCGCGTGGTTTTCATGTGGCGAGTCAGCACGATCTTCCTCTCGTCGCGCGAAATAATGCACCATCTGTTCTCTCAAAGGGCGAATCGCTCGCTTACGGAAGACAGCAACGGCCCGAGAATGCTGAAGGAAATGAAGCACCCATGAAGTTGGGACGCTCGCGCTCTCCACTTGCTCCATCTTGAATTTCTCGGCCCACGCAATCACCGGACGCCACACAAACTGATCGATCATCACGATCACCGCGATCATCGTGAGAATGCCCAGCACAATTGACCGCGTATCGCCATCGTCGGCTGCGGCTTGAAGATAAGAGCCTAGGCCAGGCAAGCGAAAGTCGCTGAATTGCTCGCAGGCCATAAGAAAAAACCACGCTCCCGCCACTGACATCATCGAATTCCAGACCAGACCAATCGTGGCGAATGGCAATTCAATCTGGACGAAGCGCTGCCACCAGTTAAACCGGTAGATCGTAGCCGCCTCGCGCATCTCCCGCGGAATACTTTTTAGCGAGGCGTAAAAGCTGAAGGCCATGTTCCATACTTGACCGGTAAATATCAGCAGGACTGCGCCCAACTCAACGCCCAGTTGACGTCCGGGAAAAAGCGCCGCCATGGCTAGCATCACGCCGGGTAGAAAACTAAGCACCGGAATGGACTGCAACACGTCGAGCAGCGGAATCATGAAACGCTCTGCGCGAGGCCGGTAAGCAGCAATATATCCGTAAGTGATGGCGAAGAGCAGGCTCAGCACATACGCGAGTGCAATACGCAGAAGCGAGTATCCGGCGTAAATGGGAAGGGCGCTGAGGCGGCGGCTGATCTCGACATGCGGAGTAAACGGGCCGAGCCAATTGCGTCCGACTTCGACGATCCCGTAGAAAAGCGCTAGGCCGCCGGAAAGCATGATGAGATCCGGCAAGCCCCCTGCACTCGGGCGCGGCAAGACCGACCAGATGCGAACCAGCGGCCGAAAAACAATTCGTTGCGGACGCCTCACGACTGA
Source organism: Acidobacteriaceae bacterium (assembly GCA_003135495.1). Taxonomy (GTDB): domain Bacteria; phylum Acidobacteriota; class Terriglobia; order Terriglobales; family Acidobacteriaceae; genus Acidiflorens. The sequence continues at coordinate 7,176 of PLBX01000545.1, forward strand.
ACCGGTGTGGTGGTTGGCGGGTGCGGCTCTCCAACCGGCTCCGCCAGAGTCAGCCGGTGCGATTCCCGATCGAAGTCGAAAATCTCAGCATAGCGGCCCCAATTCATCGCGGTCTCAAACTGGCGCTCGACTTCGTCCTGACTGAAATGTTCGTCTAGAATATCGTAGAAAAATTCCTGAGAAATGGAGTGATCAGCCTTTGCGTGCAGGACGCTATCGATCTGCTGCAAAATCACAATGTGCTTCAGGGCAGCGTTGCGAAAAAGAATCTTGCGCTCTAGGATGCCTGCCTCCGCGAAGCGCACACCCTCCGCTGTAATCTCGACGTCGCCCTCTTTTAACGTGGCAAAGCCGAGGATGACGGACGCTTCTACGATCGGCAGCAGGTCCTCGGCGTCCATGATCAGGACCTCGGCGAGACGGTATAGGTCTTCTTTCCCGCCGCGGTCATGCAGCAATTCCAGCAGGCCGGCAATGCCGCCAACGCGGGCGTGCGGAATCATCTGATATTTCTGGCGCGCGGGCTTCTGCGCGGCTGCCGTCGCGCCGGGTGCTGCTAAGGCCAGGTCTGGCTGTGTCATTATTTTATAAATGTAGTCGACCAACTCCACAAAGCGAGAAGATTTGCGGTCACGCGGATGAGTGATTTCGATAGAAAAATCGGCGCGTACACGCGCGGGATTTCTTCCAAGCACAATCACGCGATCCGCCAGAAGTACCGCTTCCTCAATATTGTGCGTGACGATGAAAATCGCGCTGGTCGGCATTTTTTTGCTGATCCAAAGTTCCAATAACTCGTTGCGCAGATTCTCAGCCGTCAGTACGTCGAGCGCGGAAAAAGGCTCGTCCATGAACAAGACTTCAGGCTCAACCACCATGGCTCGCGCAAAGCCGACACGTTGTTTCATGCCACCGGAGAGCTCTTTAGGATAAGCGCTCTCGAAGCCATCGAGTCCGACCGTATCGAGAATGCGCAGTGCCCGTTTATGGCGTTCCATGGCTGCTACCCCGCGCGCTTCTAGCGGAGCTTCGACATTGTCAAGCACCGTAAGCCACGGAAACAAAGCAAAACTCTGGAAAACGATGGCTACGCCGGCGTTCTGCGATGTGATAGGACGACCGTGCCACAGAACTTCGCCCGATGAAGGCTGGCTGAGCCCGGTGAGCATACGCAACAGTGTGGATTTTCCACATCCCGACGGGCCGAGGAGCGCAACAATTTTTCCCGGCTCTATGTCGAGATCGACGGGCGCGATAACTTCAATGCGGTTCCCATCGGGCTGGACGTAAAACTTTTCGACCGCTTGGGCGCGAATGATGGGCTCGCTCACGAAATGAAACTCCAAAAAGTGTGATTAGAGTTTGATCAGAAGTTGATCAAAGTTTCAGCAATATACGTCGCCAGGGAGAATACACTAACTCACGCCGCCCATTCTTCTTTCGCCATCGGTGGCAAGGGCCGCGGAAGGCGATCGGAAACTTCGGCGATCGTCGCTAATTTTTTCGCCAGCTCGGGGCGTAACATTTCAGAGTCAAAGCGCCAGCGCCAGTTGCCTTGCCCTCGGCTCGGAACATTCATCCGCGCTTCGCTTCCGAGCCCAAGCACATCCTGAATCGGCACTACACAAATGCTGGCCACCGAGTTGGAAGCAGCCCGAATCATTCCCCAGTGAATACCTTCTTCGCACGGGCCCAGATAAGCTTGCACTTGTTCGCGCTCATGCTCGCTGGCGCCGGAGTTCCACCAACCTACTGACGTATCGTTGTCGTGCGTACCGGTATAAACAACTTTCTCGGATGTAAAAGTGTGGGGAAGATGGATGTGGGCTCCCGCATCGCCAAAGCCAAATTGCAGCACTGCCATCCCGGGAATATTTAGCCGCTGGCGAAGCTCATGCACATCGTTTGTAATGTGGCCGAGGTCCTCTGCGAAGAACGGCAACCCGCCCAGCGCCTCGCGCAGTTTCACAAACAACTCATCTTTAGGACCATCAACCCACCGGCCATGGATTGCGGTTGGTTCGCTTGCCTGAATCTCCCAACATTGAGAGAACCCGCGGAAATGATCGAGGCGGATGTAATCGAAATTATGAACTAGCCAGCGCATGCGATCCACCCACCACGAATACCCTTGTTCCCGCATCACGTCCCATCGATAGAGAGGATTTCCCCAACGCTGGCCATCCTTGCTGAAAAAATCCGGAGGAACTCCGGCGATGACTTCTGGATCGAGTTTCGAATTCAAGCGAAACAGATCGGGATGAGTCCACACGTCAGCGCTGTCAAAATTAACGAAAATCGCCATGTCGCCGGCAACGCGAAGAGATCGTCCGGCACAATAAGCTCGGAGCGCCCTCCACTGTTCAAAGAAAAAGAACTGTACCACCCGGCGAACGTCCAGATCCTCTCGCATTTCTTCTTGTGCTTGTCGAATTGCTGCCGGATCACGGTAAGTTAAGTCGCGTGTCCAACGATTCCAACTCTGTAGCTTAAAACGCGCGCGCAAACCATCAAACAGGACAAAATCATCGAGCCACCATCGATTTTGCTGACAAAAGGCGTCGTACCGCGCGCGCGCATTCCATGAAGCGGTGCGCGCGAAGTTTCGCGCCGCTTCAAATAAAATCGGTAACTTTTGATGAAAGACTGTATTGTACTCTACATCGCCAACCGCTGTGGGCAGCGCCTCTATTCGAGCGTGCTCGATCCAGTCGCGCTCGGCAAGCCGTTCCAAACTTATCAGCAGCGGGTTTCCCGCGAAGGCCGACGTTGCAGAATAGGGCGAGTCCCCGTAGCCAACCGGACCAAGCGGAAGCACCTGCCACAAGCTCTGGCGCGCATCGGACAGAAAATCGGCGAACGCGTAGGCGGCTGGGCCAAAATCACCGATGCCGCCCTGCGAAGGCAATGAGGTCGGGTGGAGCAGAATTCCGCTAGAGCGCGGGAATGACATTCAAAATCTTCTCGGTTGTAGAGGACGGCGATTGCTCCGTCTCGAGAGACAACGCAACCGCGTCTGTACGGTATGACTACGAGCCTTCTTGCGAACTTTGGCGGGTCAGGTTCTTCATTTCTTCTTGATTAACTTTCAGTCGCTTGGATTTTTCCATGTCCTTACGCAAATTCGTGACAAATAGCCCAAACAAGTCATTCTGCTTGGCTTGCAGAAGTGATTGCCGAATTTCGTCTCTTTTAGCAGCAAAGTCCTGATCAGTAGGGGCTTGTTTGTCGAGAAGCCGCGCGACGACTCCATTCCCCCCCGCGGTAATAGGTCCGCTAATGTCGCCCGGCTTTAGCGCAAAAATGGCGCTCGCGTTCGACATGGATCCAACGTCTGGCACCTGGCCATCAGGCGCAACCAGATCGCTCGTCTTGACCGTCGCCCCCAGATCCTTGGCTGCTTTCTTCAAATCATGCCCGGCTTTGGCGCGATCAGAAAGCTCTTGCGTCTTCTGTTGCAGTAAAAAACTGGCACGTTCATTCTTGAACTGGTTTTCAACCTTTGAACGGATTTCCTCAAAAGTAGGCGTGGCCGGCGGTTTTATCCCGAGCAACTGGAAAACCACATATCCCTGCGGAACCTGCACTACATCAGGCGGCGCCTTATCTGCCTCGTTGAAGACCGCATCCATAAACTGCGGACTCGCGCCCAATCCCGGCAAGTTGTCGGTTTTCGTAAAGTAGTCCGTCGTCACTGCCGTCTGCCCCTTGGCAGCCGCCGCCTTGTCTAATCCATTCGTACGAGCCTGGCTCAAAAGGGCATTCGCCGTCGATTCGGTAGCCTGCGCCGTCTTCTGCTGCTTTACTTTTTCTTCAATTTCGTTCTTCACCTCAGTCAGCGACTTAAGATGAGCTTCTTGCTTGTCTTCGACGCGAATAATGTGGAACCCGTAACTACTCTTGATCAGATCGCTGGTCTGTCCTTTTCCCAGTGAAAATGCAGCCTTCTCAAACTCGGGCACTGTTCGCCCACGGCCGATCCAACCCAGTTCCCCGCCGCTCTTCGCACTGCCAGGGTCGTCAGAATACTTCTCGGCAAGCTTCGCAAAATCGCCTCCCGCTTTCACTTGCTTTAACACGTCTTCGGCTTTCGCACGAGCATCGGCCACAGCCTTTTCATCTTCTTTAGCGCCAGGAGCCGCGAGAGGAGTCTTAATAAGAATGTGACTGACTTTTACTTGCTCGGGAACGCGATACTCATCGCGATGCTGGTCGTAATAGGACTGCAGGTCTTGATCGGTAACCGTTGTTGCCGCCGCCGTTTTGCTGCTATCCACGACGACATACTTTATCTGCCTCTTCTCAGGAATCGAGTTGTTGTAAGTTGCCTTGTTGCGATCGTAATAGGCTTTCAACTCCTCGTCCGTTGGATGGAGACCCTTCAAAATATCGGCCTGCGTAATCACGGCATATTCAAACTTTACTTTCGTATTGCGGCTGACGAATTCATCGCGCACGTCAGCATCTCCCACAAACGCACTGCTCGAAACCAGAGCGCGCAATTTGCGAACCAGAATAAAACCCTTCTCCTCCGATTCAAACTGAGGAACCGTCAAATCGTGTTGTTGAAGAAGGTTTTCGTACGCTTCCTGCCCAATAAACTTGCCATCGGGGAAGAATGTAGCGCCGAGTTGCCCGTGCTGCAGTTCGTCCCGTAATTCATCATCGTTTACACGAAGGCCCATGCGGTGCGCTTCGGCAACCAAGGCTTTTTCATTGATTAACTGCTCCGCAGCCTGGCTGGCAAAGTAAGGCAGCAGCATGCTCGCTTGTGGCCCGCCTTTGGGAAACTGCTGGCGGATCATCGCTTTCGCCTCGCGCTCCACTTCTGGCACGGTAACCGTTTGGTCCCCAATAGTGGCGAGAACACCAGCAGGAGGCGCGCCAATGCCAAGGCTTGAGCCGAAACCTGGAATAAGAGTAATCACCATGCCGCCGCAAATAATCAGCAGCAAGCCGTACAGCACGAACTTAAGGGTCGGCCCCGCATTTTGAAGAGTTCGAATCATATTTAGATAACTCCGTCAGATAACTCACGCAGAATGAGAGAATTCATGATTATAAACTAACGCCGTGGTGCGCGATCCGAACCTCGTTACAATCGAAAAAAACGCCCTATTGAATCGAATTAATAAAGGTGTTATGAAGTAGGGCGCAATCGCGTTGCCGGTTTTGCTGAGAATTCACCCTTAAGTACTTAACCAAGGATACTCATGAAGATTCTGCGGCTTCTCCTTCCGGTCTGTTCACTCGTAGTCGCAGTATCCCAGCCAGGTTTCCAGGCAGCCCCTGCCTTGACCATACCGTTGCGTGAAGGTTGGGCATTGCAATCGTCCGCCAAAGTCTCCGCCAAAGGTGAAGCCATCTCCAGTCCGTCCTTCAAGACTGCCAATTGGATCGCGGCCGATGTTCCAACCACCGTCGTAGCCGCGCAAGTGAAAAACCATGCGCTGCCAGATCCTCTTTATGGCATGAATTTGCGACAGTATCCAGGATTGACCTATCCCATTGGCGCCAATTTTTCAAACATTGCCATGCCGCCGGACAGCCCTTATGCGGTTTCCTGGTGGTACCGCAAAGAGTTCTCGCTTCCCAACGTGTACATCGGCAAAAGCGTATGGCTGAATTTTCGCGGCATCAACTATCGTGCGAACATTTTTCTGAACGGAAAGCAGATCGCCAATTCCAATGAAGTCGCTGGGGCCTGGCGAACCTATGAGTTCAACGTTACATCCGCTATCAAGCCCGGAGTGAATGTCTTGGCCGTGCAGATTTGGGCGCCCACCGAGAACAGTCTCGCAATCACTTTTGTGGACTGGAATCCAGCTCCCCCGGACAAAAATATGGGACTCTGGCGCGAAGTGTATCTGACAACCAGCGGGCCCGTCGCATTGCGGAATCCAGCCGTAATTTCGAAAGTGAATTCACCCGATAACAACGCAGCTCGTCTGACCGTGATCGCACAAGTGAAGAATGCTACCGAGCAGCCAATTAGCGGAACGCTACGAGGTCGAATCGAAAACATCGAATTCGCACAACCAGTACAACTCGCGGCCCGTGAGTCCAAGGATGTCGTGTTCTCGCCAACTGAGTTCCCGCAGCTGAACCTGTCCAATCCACGATTGTGGTGGCCGGCACAAATGGGAACGCCAAATCTTTACGTCCTGACTTTGTCGTTCGAAGTGGACGGGAAACCTTCCGACGTTTCGCGAAGCAAATTTGGTATTCGCGAGATCACTTCCGAAGTGAGCGAGCAGGCGCCAGATCGTATGAAACGCTTATTCAAAATTAACGGCAAAAATATTTTAATTCGCGGTGGCGGATGGACTCCCGACTTGATGCTGCGCGAAACGCCAGAGCGCCTAGCCGATGAGTTCCGCTACGTGCGCGACATCGGGTTGAACACGGTGCGGCTAGAAGGAAAACTTGAAACCGAAGAATTTTATAAAACCACCGACGAGCAAGGCATCCTGGTGATGGCAGGGTGGTGCTGCTGCGATTTCTGGGAGCATTGGGGAAGTTGGAAAGATGAGGATTTTCAGATCGCAAACTCTTCCCTGCGCGACCAAATGTATCGCTTAAGAGGCCATCCAAGTTTGTTGGCGTGGCTCAACGGCAGCGACAATCCTCCGCCGCCGGATGTCGAAGAGTCGTATCTGAAGATTGAGGCTGACCTGAAATGGCCAAATCCGGTTGTATCTTCGGCAACGGCCAAACCAACATCAGTTACAGATGGAAGCGGCGTCAAGATGAGCGGGCCCTACGAGTACGTCGCCCCCTCGTATTGGGAAACCGACCCCTACCTTAACAAGGATGACAACCGCTGCAACGCCGGGGGCTGCGGCGGAGCCTACGGCTTCAACAGCGAAACCAGCATGGGACCGGCCGTTCCGCCGGTCGAGAGTATCCGCGCCATGGTGGGCAAAGATCATATGTGGCCCATCGACGACACCTGGAACTATCACAACGGCGGTGGCGAATTCAAAACCATCGGCGTGTTCACCGAGGCGCTCGCCAACCGCTATGGCAAGTCGGACAACGTGGAAGACTTCGCCACGAAGTCGCAGATGCAGACCTACGAAGGCGTCCGCGCCATGTACGAGGCCTACAGCCGCAACAAGTACCAGGCCAGCGGCGTCATTCAATGGATGCTCAACAATGCCTGGCCTTCCATGATCTGGCACCTCTACGACTACTACCTGCGCCCCGGCGGCGGCTACTTCGGCGCCAAGCGCGCCATGGAAGC
>PLBX01000545.1:14473-18425 GCA_003135495.1 Acidobacteriaceae bacterium
GAGAAGTTCACGCAATCGAATCCAGTCGATGCTCCGGCCGACAGCACGACCAGAATTTTCAAATTTTCAGACGTTACCGATCTGAGCTCCACGTATTTCCTCAGCTTGCGCCTGGAAGACTCATCCGGAAAACTCGTGGGCTCGAATTTCTATTGGCTCTCGACCAAGCCCGAAACTCTCGACTGGGCGAAAACAACCTGGTGGATGACTCCAACCGCGTCCTACGCCGACTTCACCGCGCTCGCGCAACTGCCAAAAGTGAAACTGAAAGTCACCGACCGCAGCGAACGCAAAGGCGAAGAAGAAGTCACTCACGTGACTCTGCAGAATCCCAGCAAGAGTCTCGCCTTCTTCGTCCGCCTGAAAGTCGATAAAGGCGCCAAGGGAGAAGAGATTCTCCCGGTCGTCTGGGAAGACAACTACATTTCCCTGTTGCCCGGCGAAAAGCGCGAAGTGACCGCAACCTACCGTGCCGCGGAATTAGGCACGGCCAAGCCCGCCGTCGAAGTCAGCGGCTGGAACATAGAATAATCCGGGTGCCCCACCGTTCCCGCGCCTTTTGCGAGAGGTGGGGCTTTTGATCTTCGTGGTTCTTGCAAATCCCAGCGTACTTGAGAACACAATGTGGGTACAGCATTTCGCTCACACGTGCTGCGAAACCGACAGGATATTCCCGTCGGGATCCTTGAACCACGCCACTTTGTCTCCCGTCGGCGCGGTCCAGATCCCAAGCTCGTCCTGCTTGAAGAAGCCGAAGATTTCGAAATGCACTCCCTTTTTCTGCAGATCCCGCACAACATTTTCAATTTCCGAAACCTGCCAGCCAAGAATCGTAAACTGCGCGGGCGTGAACTCCTTCATCTTCGCGACCCGAATCATAATTCCATTCGCATCCAGCACCATGGCAAAGCCGTCATCCTTCAAGAAGCGCAGCCCCAGCACACCCTCGTAAAAAGCTCGCGCGCTCTGGGCGTCGCGAGTAGGCACAAAGGCAACAATGTTGGTGGAAGAGAGCATAGAACCTTCCTGAATTCAGATTACTCAATTAGCAAATTACACAATTTCCTAATTGTCGCTGAAGTCGATCATCACCGGCTTCGACCGGAACCAGTTCGTCTTGTATCCCACGTAAAGCAATCCCACGGCAAACCAGATTCCTCCCACCGTCTTGGCGATGAAATTCAAATTGAACCAGATCACGCCGCAGAACGCGAAACCGATCAGCGGCAAAATCGCATCGCGTACCAGCCGCCGCTCGCCCCCAGTTTTCTTGGCAATCACGGAGAACTGCCAGAAGCAGGCAAAGTTTACTCCCATGAAGGCAAGAAACGCGCCGAAGTTGAGCAATTCGCCCGCATGTTCGTAGGCGCTGCCAATCGAGTTCAGCAGCACTGCACCCAGAAAAGCGAGACCACCGATCAACAGAATGTTGTAGGTCGGAGTGCTGCTGCCGGGCTTCAGGTAGCCGAAAAACTTCTTCGGCAGCACGCCGTCGCGGCCCATGCCAAACAGCAATCGCGCCGCGCCCAGAGTGCCGGTCAGTCCGCTGCCAAACGCCGCCACGATCAGGATCGCGCCCATGGCGTTGAACAGAACCACCCCGCCCACGCGACTGCAGATATCCATAAACGCGGTTTCAAGGTTGGGGAATGACCGCCAGTCGGGCCATATCCGCGCCCCCAGGTAAGCTTCAAATCCGCTGCACACGCCGGCAAAAATACAAGTCAGCACCACCGCCAGCAGAACGTTGCGCTTGGGATTCTCTACATCCTCGGCGAGCGTGGTCACGCCGTCGAAGCCAATATAAGTGAGCGCCGCAAACGAAGTCGCGGTCAGAATCTTATGCGAGTTGAAGGTCTTCGGGTTGTAAAACGGCTCGGTCGACAAAAGGCCAGCCCAGCCTTGCCCGTGCCACAAGTAGCGAATCGCCAGCCACACGAAGAAGACCACTACTACCGACATGACCGCCAGCAAAACTTTATTGGCCCGCGCCGATGACTTCACACCGGCCAGATTCAGCACCGTCATGATGCCCGCGATCAGCGCCGCCCATGCAATGTAGGGAACCTGCGGCAGGTAACGCTCGTGCAAGGCAGTTGACATCCACACGGTATTGATGAGCGGCTGCAGCAAATAATCCAGGATCATCGCCCAACCAGCCAGAAATCCAAGATGCGGGTTCAGTCCCTTGCCGACGTAGGTATACGCCGAGCCCGCCGAGGGATACAGCGCTCCCATGCGTCCATAACTCACCGCGGTGATGAGCATGGCGAAGAGGGCAATCAGAATGATGGTGACGAAGTGTCCGTCGGAAAGTTTCTGCGCCACCCCATACAGCGGGACCGGCGCGATCGGTTGAATGAGAACGATGCCGTAAAAAATCAAGTCCCAAAGCGTGAGCGTGCGGCGGAGCCGAGGAGGGGCAGAGGAAGACGCGGAGCTATTTTCCATGGGTCCGGCTATTGAATTATGGAACGGCCAAAATTGTCAATATTAAAACGTTTCTGTAACTCGGTTACCAGCGGGAGGGGCGCTCGCGCTTTCACAATCTGCCGCTGCTCTTCCGTCCGCTAGCCGTGGCCTTGCGCAGTGGACCAGGGCCTCGTCGCCTTGCACATAACAAGCCTGAACAAGATCGCGCTCACCAAAAGTGTCGCTAGTGCTTCGGCGATGTACGAACCAAGGTCCGACACACGGCCGTAGCTTCCATAGTAAGCCACAGTAAAGGCGTTCAAGGAGCAGTGCAAAAGAACACACGGAGCGAGTGAATTGCCACCCAGTGTGAAAATCGAACACAGGGCGACACCGCCAAAAAACACTTGGGCTGAAAAAACCAACAAAAGTGGGGGGTGCGATTCCGGACCTATAGAGAAGGAAAATGAATCCCGCATGCCAAATCATCCAACCCACGGCTGTCACAAAGATTGCACGCGGTAGCCCGATCATGGAACTGACCTTCGGATGAAAGAACCCTCTCCAGATGACTTCTTCCCATAGAGGCGTCAAAAGCAGGTTGATAAAGAAAACCCTGATCAGAACAACAGGGGTGTTTGAATTCCAGGGGAGGGGGTAGGCGTGCCGCGCCCCGAGATAGCTCAGGAACGGCAACACGAAGCCGATCAAGAGAGCCAGCAAGTAGATGTGAATGCCTGCCCCGACCCGGAGCAAAGCGGCTCTGCACTCCTTCGACCAAGCGAGCACTATAACACCCGGCACCAGGCTGGCCAAAAGAGCCAGTACGACATTCGAACCAATCGAGAATCCGTTCCGCGGAATTGTCAGAACGATTTCCGACTTTCCGTGGGCCGCGATATTAAAGAAAAAAGAAATGCTGCTAACAACAACTACGAAGACGATTAGATTAAACCAACTCCATTTGGCCAAAAAACACTTCAGACGCACCACCGCCAATTATTTCCGCTCCCCATAGTCGAACCAGTATCCGCGCTGCTCATTACCTGACATCTGGCGCGTGTTGTATTCCAGCAAATAATTTACGTGCGAATCGTCGAGCGGGAAGGACTTGCGCGTTGAATAGGGATATTCGCCCATTCTGAGGAACGGCAGCGGGGCCACGTAGTTCCCTTCCGCAGCGTAAAAGTCCATGTCCTTTTCGTAACCATTAGCCGCAAAGAAATAATCTCGCACCCATCCCTGGGGCAGCGCCGGCAAATTGGAAGGATCGAAATCCAGTCGAACTTCGTCGCCCGAGCCAAACACCGCCAGCTTGTCATCGGNNCACATCGCCGTAGCGCGTGTAAGTCCCCAACGGACGCGTATAGGGCCCGGTCGCGCTGGCCTTTTCATAAACATATTGCACGTTGCCCGGAGGCGTGCCCTCGATCTTTAACGGATACCCATGAAACTCAAGATCGGCCTGGACCAGCGGAACCGGCGTCAGCCGCACCATCCTACGCAGGGCGTCATCTCGAAGCCCCGCGTTTTGTCCAGC
>PLBX01000088.1 GCA_003135495.1 Acidobacteriaceae bacterium
TCGAAACGTTGGCGGATGTGATGCTGGTGCGGGGCATGCCGGAGCACATACGTTCGGACAATGGGCCGGAGTTTATTGCCGAGGAGTTGCGGAAGTGGCTGGGCAAGCTGGGCACGAAGACGTTGTACATCGAGCCTGGGAGCCCATGGGAGAATGGGTACTGTGAGAGCTTGAACGGGAAGCTGCGCGACGAGTTCTTGAACGGCGAGATCTATTCGTATGCGCGCGGTGTTTCGAGCGCGCGGCAGATCAGTCGGGAGATGGAGCATGAGCCGGGTCTTCAGTGGCTGGCCGGTATGGAAGTGGTGAATCATCACACGCTGAGTGATTTCCGCGTGGTTCATGGCAGTGCATTGCAGAACCTGATGGAGCAAGTGCTCGGGGTCCTGTTTTCTGAAGGACTGGTGGGCCTGGAACGGGTTACTCAAGATGGCACCAAGATTCGCGCACAGGCTTCGAAACGCAGCTTTCTCGACCGCAAGCATCTCCAGCAATGTCTTGATCTCGCCAAACGCCACATGGCAAAAGTGGATGCAGACAACATCGATCAACTCTCCCAACATCAAGAGGCGGCTCGCTACCGCGTCCAGCGTGAGCGCGAAGCGAAACTCCAGTCCGCACTGCAATCACTGAGCACCATCGAGCAAGCCAAAAAGCACAGTGAAGCCAAAGCGGCCCACGTTTCCATATCAGATCCTGACGCTCGCTTTATGCGACAGGGGGACGGAGCGATTGCGCCGAGTTACAACATCCAATTCACAACCGACGCCGCACAGGGACTGGTTGTCGGGGTAGCTGTCAGTCAAGCTTCCAATGATGCCAAGGAATTGCCTCTTGCGATGGATCGTTTTCAACAACAGTATGGCTCGTATCCGGCTCAAGTGGTTGCGGATGGAGATTTCACTAACCATGAGAGCGTGATCGCCATGCACCAAAGAGACATCGAATTCTTCGGGAGCTTCGGGAAGCGTCGCTTGCGGCGACCCAAAGCAATAAGGAGGAGGCGTCTATCGCGCCGAACTCTTCACTCATGATGCCAAGGCCGATCAGATGATCTGTCCGGAGAACAAACGCCTGCGGTTTCAGTACTTCGACCGCCAGCCCGGCCGCACCATCCGCGTGTACATAGCTCGTAAAGAAGAATGCCACGTGTGTCCATCACGGCAAGCTTGCTGCAGGCAAAGCGAACTGAAACAAACCGGACGCAAAATCACCGTCCCTGAAGACCAAGTGCCCATTCGAACGTTTGATGAACGGATGAGCACTGCCCATGCAAAGCAGATATATCGCCAACGCGCACGAGTCGCGGAGTTTCCTCACGCTTGGATCAAAAGCAAATGCGGGCTGCGTCAGTTCCGATGCCGCACGAGATCGAAGGTAGCTTGTGAGGTGCTGTTCGCAGCCTTGACATATAACCTTCAGCGATACATGAAGCTCAGCAGCTTCATCAATCGGTAGGTCGAAACGGCCCGGTCGGGCCACGTTGAGTGGTGTTGCATTTACACGACAAGTACTCGGCTCCTTGAGGCTACGCCGAACTTCTTCTCGCGTCATTCTTTCACGGCTTCCAAACACTCCCGCGTATACTCGTCGATCAGCACCAGGATGCGCAGTGCCCGCCCATCGTGCGTCATCGCTTTTACGAAATCATAGCTCCACACATGATTGGCCCGCTCCGGGCGTGTTGCGACTCCAGGATATCGATGACTGAAGCCACCATCGGCCGATCTTACTCGTGCCAGTGTCAGGAGTTCATCAACGGGTGGAAGGACCGCGCCTGCGGCGCGGGCAGGGAAGCCCTCACCTTCTCCGACCACTCGGTGCTGGAGGTGAAGCGGGGCGATGCTGGTCTGCACATCAGCTCGGGGATGCATAACGAAGGCGCTCTGAAGCAGGTCGGCTATTGGGTGTAGGGGAAGGCGAACGCCTGTCTCCTGCGCTACGGGAATAACTTCTCGCAGAAACGCACCAAGGTTGTCTTGCAACTCCGCAGCGGTCACGCCCTCATATGACGGCAAGTACTAGTCTTCGACGATATTCAACCGAGGATTGATCGTATACTTCAAGCCCTGAATGACGCCGCGCAACTCGGCGAGCCCTTTCAATCTGCCTATAAACGAATAGCCAGGATTTACTTTCTTGCCGATGTCGTCAGCCAGCAAGTGTCCGTGGTCGGGGCGCATGGGAATTTCATGATCGGGCCGGCCTACGCGCCGCCGATGCGCCTCTTCTTCCATCACAGCCCGCATCACGCCGACCATATCGGAACTGCCGGCCAGATGAGGGGCTTCGTAGAAGGATCCGTCTGGTTCTCGAGTCACTTGGCGCAAGTGCACAAAATGAATGCGCGTACCGAATTCGCGAGCCATGGTTACCAGATCGTTGTCAGCTCTTGCACCGAACGAACCGACACAAAACGTCAGACCGTTAGCGACCGTGTCGCAAGCGGCGAAAATCGCTTTTACATCGTCAGCTGTTGAGACAACTCGCGGCAAGCCGAACAAAGACGAGGGTGGATCGTCCGGGTGTATGGCAAGGCGAACGCCTGTCTCCTGCGCTACGGGAATAACTTCCCGTAGGAACGCACCAAGGTTGTCTTGCAATTCCGCAGCGGTCACGCCCTCATATTCAGTAATCAAGCGGCGAATCGTCTCACGGTTGTACGAGGCTTCGGCACCGGGGAGGCCGGCGATAATCGTCTGTTCCAGGTCGTTTCTACGGGTCTCGGACATGGAAGCGAAACGGCTGTGCGCGGTCCGAATCCGCTCTTCAGAGTAGTCGGCCTCAGCCCCTTTGCGCTCGAGGATGCGGAGGTCGTAGGCCGCGAAATCCACCGCATCAAAACGCAGGGCGTAGCCTGTAGTGGGCAGACGCCATTGCAAATCGGTCCTCGTCCAGTCCACTACCGGCATGAAGTTGTAGCAAATGACTTTGACACCCGCCTTGGCGATGGCTGACAGAGTGTCCTTCCACGCATTTATGAAACGCGGATACGGTCCGGACCGAAGCTTGATCGAATTGTGAATAGGAATGCTCTCCACCACCGGCCACACAAAGCCCGCCGCAAGAATCTCATCTCTTCGCTTGAATACCTCGTCCAGCGGCCACCTTTCGCCGCGATAGAGATGGTGCAGAGCGGAGACGATTCCGGCGGCCCCCGCTTGTTTGATGTGATCGAGAGGAACCGGATCACCCGGTCCAAACCAACGCCAAGTCTGCATCATGTCTTCTTGTATATCTCAAATCGATTATCGACGACTTGCATGGTTGTCTAAGCGTCGTTTCCGCTCATATCCGAAAGCGCCCTCTCGAATTTCTCCATGGTTTTCTTCATGGTTTTTCCATGAGGAAGCGCAAGCTCCGGCTTGTGAAGTTTGGTGCTCAGGTTGTCCTGAATCTCGAGATCCCGACGCAAGAGAGCCTCGGCATACTCCAGGTCTTCAAGGACCGCTTTGTGCGCGCCGGTCGCATCGTGCTGGGCGACCAGGCGGAAGATGCGTTCATGACGGCGAAAATTGTTTTCAAAGTTATCGATCAAATACAACGTGCGGCGGCGGCCTTCGGCCAGCGCGCCATACATCATCCGCAGCATGGCTTCGACAGCCAGGTTCTTGGAAGCCTGCGCGAGTTCCTCGTGCAGAGACATCTCGAAGGCCATGTATTGTTCAGCGCTATCAAAGCTGACCCTCATGCCACGAATCGCCACTTCCATACGTGCAATGTCTTCCTGGGTAGCACGGCGCGCAGCCAGCGCGGCCACGTCAGGCTCCAGAATCTTGCGTAATTCGTACAACTCCAGGTAGTTGACCTCATGGAGCAACACCATCCACTGGAATTGCTTGCCCCAGGTGCGTCCGAGCGATGACTGGATATAAGTTCCACACCCTGGGCGAGCCTTAATCAGGCCGAGGAACATAAGGTCCTTGAGTGCCTCGCGGAGAGAGCT
>PLBX01000129.1:0-4800 GCA_003135495.1 Acidobacteriaceae bacterium
TAGCCTTGTCCAAACCAGGCACTGTCCTGGCCATGTTGCGTTACCACTTGGACGTCAAAGCGCTGCCCAAAGTAGAACTGGCCCACAAAACCTTCACGGCTGTAGCCCTTGTTTCCCGTACCGGAGCCGGCAATCGCCGCATTTGGCCCTCCGCTCGTAAGCCATGAGGTTGGGGCCTCACCCGCCATCACATAGAAGCCAAGTCGTTGGACGCCGAGTTTGCCAGTATCGAAAGCCTGACTGCCGGTGATGAAGGTGGAATACGATTCCGATCCGTAGGGCAATCCGACTTGCCCATCGTTCGAACTCAGCAGCGCTACCGAATAACGCGTGCGGTCATTGACAGAGTGCCCCATCACCTCAACACCGAGTTGATTGTCGCCCATCTGGCCGAACACGTTTCCATCGCCAACCGGAATGAAATGGTAGAGCTGATAAATTCCGCCGTTTCCGGTAAGCGTCAAAATACGTTTCTCAGAGAGCAGATTGTCGAGCTCGAATTTGCCGAACTTCACATTGAGCCATGGACTGTTGAAAAGATTGTCCAACCGCGCCATGACGGTTTCAAAGTGAAACGATGCCGTGGCATCAGACGACGGCAGAACGTAGAACGAAAAATTCTTCTCTAAGGTGCCGCCAGTGTGAAAGTCAAGGCCGCTCATATCGAACCCTGACGAAGTGATGCGCTGTTCGACTTGGCCGCCAGTGGTTGGATCATCGACAACTTGCTTGCCGGCGCTGACTCGGTGCCAGATCGGAGTAATACGGAACGTAACTGGCCAGTATCCCGGGTTCTGCCAGATCGGAGCATCACGATCATTCATCAGCTGGTAGCCGTTGTCTTTAAACTTTTGGCCAAAGTAGTTCAGCATCGGCCAGCTTTCATGGCAGGCAGAACAACGCAGGCCGTATTTCCTGGCGAAAGCAGGCAACGCGCTTGCCGACTGGCTGGCGCCCATGAGCAGAACAATCAGCGCTAAAGCAGCGACTAGAAAAGAATTTGCCGACTGCCGCTTCAGACGGACATGTGACTTAGTCCACATATACATGCTGCACCCCTCGAACTGGTTCATAAGATTTTTGCAAAAACTAAAATCCCACAGCGCACGGCAATACTAGCCGACATCGCTTAGGCGCGGCTGCATCGCGGTCGATTACTCAGTAATCCCCAAAAAGCAACGACCCCAGAAACTTTCCGGTAAAGTGGTCTTACCACTCACTCGCGGGTGGATACTACTACCCGCAGCAACGAAGTGCAAGAGGGTCCACGAATTTTTTTTTACAAATTTTTTACAACCTTAGTTCGCCGTGGGACGGATAGCGTTCACCGTCGCATCATTTGACAGCAGTCGATCTCGCATACGAGACTCTGCATATACGAACACGGAGACACTTGTGATTTGGGAGCAGATTTTCTGTGGTACCCGCGCACCGTATCTTCGCGCAGGGAGCGCTTTTTTGCTGCTGGCGCTGTTTTGTAACGCCGCGCATGGCCGCGAGAAAGACGTTCTGCAATACGGAGCGGGACTGATCGTTAACGTTCCTTACCCCGAAGCGGAGGTCGCGCAAGTCGTTCAAGACGTGGCGCAGAACACGATTATCCGGGGAACCAAGGAATACAACAAAGACGAATTCGTCAGCGGCGCGGTGGAAGCAAAGTCCACCCCAGTTTTTACGGCATGGACCGAGAACGGCAAGGTTTTTTACAAGGTGCGCAAGCAGGCGTTGAATCCAATCAATTTCAAGAACAGCAATGATGTCGGTACGCTGGCTGTCCGCTACATCGTGCAACCTCAAGGCGACAAAAATACGGTCCTGCGACTTGACGCCATCTTTGTCGAAGACTTCCGCCACGGAATTCACCAGTCGAATGGCTCTGTCGAAAGCAGCGAATACAAAGACATTCAAGACCGGCTAGAGGCGGTCGAACTGTTGAAAAAAGAAACTGCCGAGGCCCTAAGGCAGAAAGAAGAACATGCCACGAAGAAGAAACTAGGCCTGGCGAATGACGAGGATCAGGGCAGCTCTTCTTCGCTGTCGACCAAGTTGGCCGACGACACCCCGGCTCAGAGTGGGTCAGCAAAATCAGCGGAGAGAGCGCCGGTCCACGACAGCCAGACATCGACCGACACCGTACAGGATTCCGCGCGCACGCCAGAATCTCTAGCGGCGGACGATGTGGCCAGAATGCCTTTGGAGCAGCGCGTTGCCTATTTGCGCCAACAAGTATCGCGCTCGGTGAAGCAACCTGGCGCCCCGCTTAAATCGGCCCCGTTTCACACCGCGAGCACGTTGAAATCTCTCGATCCCGACGTCGAAGTTTTGATTCTGATTGCAACGCCTTACTGGTACGGGGTGGAGACGCACGACGGTCAACACGGCTGGCTGCGGCGGGACCAAGTGGAGCAGGTGCAATGATCTCCCCGAATGGTTTACCGGCTCAGCGCACTTTGGTCGGGGGATTGTCAGCTCTCATTTTTTTGATCGCCATACTGACGGTCGATCGCGCCCATGCCCAGAGCGCGCAAGCATCGCCCTACGAGCGCCCTTATCCCCAGTCAAAGAGCGCTGTGGAGAAAGCGCTGAAAGAGTTGCAGCCCGCGCTCAGCGGACGGCTGCCTGGGCTCGAAGGATTCGCTGTCCCAGGCGATCATCCGTTGAGCCGCTACCAGCGAGCTTTTTACCAATCGACGGTACAGGTGAAACCCAGCGCTTCGGGCGGATCGGTGGTGCGAATCAGCAGTAAAGTAACGGCGTGGTACGCGGATCCCGTTCCCTCTCGTTCCGGATATCAAATGCTGGTCTCCAACGGCAGATTGGAAAATGATTTTCTGGATCAGCTGAACGATGTCTTGGCGAGCATGCCAAACGCGACGACGGCAGCGGGGACGGCCACTGGTAAATCCGGGGAAAGCTCAGATTTGCGTTTCCCGACGACTGCATCTTCGTCAGAGAAAGAGCACACAGCAAGAAGCACCCCGCCCCGCGGTAAGAATGTTGCTGATTCGGACACAACCGGTCCCACGCTTTCAGCGCCACTGCCGCGATCCGGCGAAACCGGATCGACATTTCCTTCTTCCGCGCCCCGCGCCCCGACTCGCGAGGAAATTGCTGGCATGAAAAATGCGCCGGAAAAGCCCGCGGATCGAGCCACCGCAAGTTTGCAGGCCGAAGCCGATAGTTTGGAGGAAGTGCTGAAGAACCAAGCACATCCGAAAAATCTCGTCGCAATAAGGAAATCGGGCACGCCAGTGGTTTCTACGCCAAGTCTGAATGGCAAGACTTTGTTTCTAGCCAGCGCTCAGGACGAATTCGAGATGCTGGATTTTAACGCGGACTGGGTCCACGTTAAAATCTCTGGCTTGTCAAGGGGATGGATCTGGCGGACAAGCCTGGAGATGCCCCAAGGTATTTCGGATATTCCGAAATCCGACCCAACCGGAAACCCGGTAGTGGCCGATCTATTTCAGATCACGCGTGAGGAAACGGCGCCGTTTCCCGGCGATTGGGAACCGCTTCGAGGAAAGACCGTGAAGATTATTTCCGTGCAGAAAATCCAGGAAAATGAGAAAGATAGCGGCGCACAAGCGAAGCTCGAGTATGCGAAATCTTTGATCGACAAAAACTACGCCGCGCTGTCGGCAAAATCGCAGGATCTTTCGGGAATTGTTTTGATTTTCGATTCGGTGGACGGCGGCATGATCGCCGCCACCCGAGCAACGGTGCAGGCGTGGAAAGCGGGAACATTGTCCGACGCCGCACTTTGGCATCAGTGCTACTTCGATCCACCGGAAACATTTACGGTTTCTTCCAACCCTGCGAGCGGACACTAGCAAGTTCGCAGTTATTCTTCGCAGTCATTGGCAGTCATTGGCAGTCATTCGAAGATAGCAGTTGCCAAAAAGTACTTCTCGGTGTGAACATCGTGAGAGAGTTGGGGCGGCGACACCTTTTAAGTTTTTGGCTTGACATTGATTTTCTGGCACGATACCAATGCTGTCTTCGGCATTATGTATTGTGTGTAGTGACGTTGGTTCGATATCTGCCAGTTTGTACTGATCCGCCGGTCGGGGGCGGACGGGAGCAGGCCGGTGAGCGTGGGGTCCATGTTACAAAAAATAACTTCCTTGCTGCGCGACTATGCCGAACTGACCAAGNNTTAGTTCAAGCTCTTCTCGGCATCGCCTTGGTCTCGAGCGGAACCGCCGCGCTGAACGAAGTCTTGGAATCAAGCGTTGACGCTAGGATGCGGCGGACCGCCTCTCGTCCACTGCCCTCTGGCAGAATGTCGAAGGCGCACGCCGCGACTGTCGGGTTGGTGCTAACTCTCGGCGGTTCTCTGTACTTGGCGACTTATGCCAACTTACTAACTGGGTTGTTGGTTTTCTTGACAGCCCTGGTATATCTCGCGGCTTACACGCCGCTTAAAAAAGTCTCTCCGATCTGCACTTTTGTAGGCGCATTTCCAGGCGCGATGCCCGTCGTGCTGGGCTGGACAGCAGTCCGCAACAGGCTAGAAATCGAGACACTGATTCTTTTTGCCATCATGTTCGTGTGGCAGTTTCCGCATTTTCTGTCCATTGCATGGCTCTATCGCGAGGACTATGCAGAGGGGAACATCCGCATGCTGCCGGTGGTGGATTCCGATGGAAAGTCCACCGTGTGGCGCATTCTGGCTTATTCGGCGGCACTGATTCCCATAAGCATCCTGCCAGTTGCATTGGGAATGGCGGGACGCATCTACCTGGTTGGAGCAGTCCTGATGGGCGCGGCTCTATTCCGTGTCTCGATGGGAATGGC
>PLBX01000129.1:4810-6011 GCA_003135495.1 Acidobacteriaceae bacterium
T
Source organism: Acidobacteriaceae bacterium (assembly GCA_003135495.1). GTDB lineage: Bacteria > Acidobacteriota > Terriglobia > Terriglobales > Acidobacteriaceae > Acidiflorens. The sequence continues at coordinate 4,812 of PLBX01000129.1, forward strand.
TTGGTAGAGACGCGGCTTGCCGCGTCTCCCCCGCTCAATTATTCAAACTCCAATTCAATCTTCTTCGCTGCAACATCCAGCTTCGTTATTTTGAACTTGCGAATCTGCCCGGCTCGCATCGTCTCCGGCTTGGCTTCATCGGCCGGAGGCCCACTCTTCCATCGCGCCTGCAGCATCGATCCCAACGACGAGAGATCCGCTTTCACTGGAGAGGACGACACCGTAGCCGTATTTTTCTTATCTTGAGTGGAACTGTCCTGCGGAATCCGGCACAGTGCGATAACTCCTTCGCCCAATTCCACTCGCGCCGTACCTCCAGAAATCTCGACTAGCCTTCCGGTGACCGGGTCACCCTCTTTATGGTCCGCTAAATATTCATCGAGGCCGGTGGGCACAAGCTGTTTCATACTCAGCCTGATGTTCCGCTTCTCCCGGTCGAGCGCGATCACTTGAGCCTTTACCACTTGACTCGTCCGCAAAACTTCTTGCGGATGATTGATGCGCTTCTCCGCGCTGATTTCGCTCACGTGAATCATGCCTTCAATCCCTTCAGTGAGCTGAACAAACGCACCGAATTTGGTAATGCTGGTAACGGGCCCTTCGATCACGGTACCAGGCGCAAACTTTTGTTCAGCCTCAGCCCAAGGGTCGCCGAGGGCCTGCTTCAACCCAAGAGAGATACGTCGCTCTGCGGCGTTCACTCCGAGAATCACAGCTTCAACGGTTTCGCCCGGCTTCACAACATCACTCGGAGTTCGCACTCGCTTGGCCCATGACATTTCAGAAATATGGATCAGGCCTTCAATTCCAGGTTCGATTTCGACGAACGCCCCAAAATCAGTAAGACGGGTGATAGCGCCACGGACGCGCTCGCCCGGCTTGTATTTGCCAGCAACCGCATCCCAAGGATGCGGCTGCAGCTGCTTCATGCTGATTGCAATGCGGTTCTTTTCCGGATCAATCTTGATAATTTTGGCTTCGATCTGTTGCCCCGCGGAAAGAACATCGGAGGGCTTGGTAACGCGTCGCCAAGAAATTTCACCGACATGAAGCAGCGCGTCCGCGCCTCCGATGTCGACGAATGCGCCATAGTCGGTCAAGCTGCGAACTTCCCCATGCACGATGTCGCCTTCCTTCAACTCGGAGAAGCGTTGCTCTTTGCCGGCCCGTTCTTCGTCTTCCGCAACGGCCCGGCGATCG
>PLBX01000129.1:6022-14184 GCA_003135495.1 Acidobacteriaceae bacterium
CCTTTGATCACGCCGGTCACGGTTCCGAGGATAATCGACTTCTCATCGAAAGCCTTCTGCAGTGAAGCCCAATCGGTCGGCCGCTCCACTTTGCCGAGACTCAGTTCGTAGTAGCCTTCCGGATCGCGGCCTTTAACGGAAACCTGCGACTTGTCGCCGGGCTTGGGTGGTTTGTCCGCCGGAAATGCCGTCAGCGGCAAAATTCCTTCCGTCTTGAATCCGATGTCTAGAATGACGGAGTCAGCGGTCAGGGAAACGACAGTCGCTTCGCGGCGCTGGGAGCCCGCTCCGGATTTGCGGGAATGGCTCTGCTCGTATTCGGAAAAAATATCTTTGAACGACTCCGTCGGTTCCGCAGGTACTGATACGGTGGGTTCTTCAGAACGCTCATCGCGCCTATCTGACGGCTCTGGATTGTACATCTTTAGATCGGACATTTGGATTGAACATGAGAGAAGCTGAATTTCAGCGTGTGTTCAACTTAGGATAACACCATGAGACCACCACCAGTAGGCTGAACGCTGCCATTAGGAAGACCGCTCAAAGCCGGGTGTAAACTGTTTTCCGCTCTCCAATTTGAGAAATTAGATGTCATCGCGGGTGTAAGCCCATACTGCGAGATTTTTTCGGAGGTTAAAGATGCGGCTGGAATTCTTTATTATTCTTCTTTTGGCATTCGTGACAAGCAGCAGCGCGCAAACAAAGACGACGCAGACAAAGCCAAACGCCAAAAACGGAACTCAAGAGATTGATATTCCGTATGAGCGTTTCGTGCTCGACAACGGCCTCACCGTGATCGTGCATGAGGATCACAAGGCGCCCATCGTAGCAATTAATACCTGGTATCACGTTGGTTCGAAGAATGAGAAGCCCGGGAAGACCGGGTTCGCACATCTCTTCGAGCATCTGATGTTCGGCGGGAGTGAGCACGCGCCGGGAAGATACATAGATGGCATGGAAAGAATTGGCGCAACGGATCTGAACGGCACCACAAGTCCTGATCGCACCAACTACTTCGAGAATGTTCCCACCTCCGCAGTCGACTTCACACTATGGATGGAGTCTGATCGCATGGGCCACTTGCTGGGATCCCTCGATCAGAAGACGCTCGATCTGCAGCGCGGCGTGGTGCAGAACGAAAAACGTCAGGGAGAAAATCAGCCTTACGGAGTGACTCGCCAATTACTCACGCAGAATACGTATCCAGTCGGGCATCCGTATTCGTGGACGACGATTGGAGAGATGGCCGACCTGGATGCGGCTTCGATGACTGACGTGAAAGATTGGTTCAAAACTTATTACGGCCCGTCGAATGTGGTGATCGTGATCGCAGGCGATATCGACGCGAAAACCGCGCGCGAAAAAGTCACGAAGTATTTTGGCGACATTCCAGCGGGACCGCCGGTCGCGCATCAGGAAGTTTGGATCGCGAAGATGTCAGGCACGCATCGCCAGATCGTGCAGGATCGTGTGCCGCAAGCGCGAATCTATAAAGTATGGAACGTTCCTGAGTACGGCAGCGCGGACGCCGATTATCTCGACTTGGTGAGCGATTGTTTGAGCGCTGGAAAATCATCGCGCTTTTACAAGCGACTGGTGTACGAGGACCAGATTGCCACCGATGCCGCAGCTACAGTTGAGCTGCGCGAAATCGGCGGCCAATTCGTTATTCGCGCTACGGCGCGGCCTGGGCAGAGCGTCTCTCAGGTTGAAAAGGAACTCGATGAAGAGTTGGCGCGCTTTATAAAAAGCGGACCGACGCCGGAGGAAATGCAGCGAGTTAAGACTCAATACCAGGCGAATTTTATCCGTGGGATTGAGCGCATTGGAGGATTTGGAGGAAAGTCGGATCGACTGGCGCAGAGCGAAGTGTTTCGTGGAAGCCCGGACGCCTACAAGATTTCTCTGCAGCGTGTGCATCTGGCGACTGCGGAAGATCTACGCGCGGCCGCGCAGCGCTGGCTTTCTGGCGGCGTGTACATCCTCCAAGTCGATTCTTTTCCCGAATACAAGACAGCGTCCGCAGGTGCGGATCGCAGCAAACCGCCGGCTCCTGGAACGCCGCCGGAGTTGAAGCTACCTAAACTTCAACGCGCAACTTTGTCGAATGGATTGAAAATTATCCTGGCGGAACGCCATGAAGTCCCGCTGGTAAATTTCACGCTGGCTTCCGATGCGGGATTCGCTTCGGATGCATCGACATCGCCGGGCACGGCGAATCTCGCCATGCTGGTGCTGACCGACGGTACACGCACGCGTGACGCTTTGAAAATCAGCGACGAATTGGAATCGCTCGGGGCCACATTAAAAGGATCGTCGAATCTTGATTTGTCATTCGTCTCCCTTTCAGCCTTAACTACGAAATTAGACCCATCTCTCGATCTTTTTGCGGACGTGGTTCTAAATCCATCTTTTCCCGAGTCGGAAGTAAAGCGCGAACAAAAACTTGTGCTGGCGGGAATCGACCGCGAACAGAACGCTCCCGCCACGCTTGCGTTGCGAGTGCTGCCCGAGTTGCTTTACGGAAATGGGCATCCGTATGGCAATCCGTTGACCGGCTCTGGAACAAAAGAGAGCGTGGCGAAACTAACGAGAGAAGATCTCGTCAAATTTCACGACAGTTGGTTGCGTCCGGGCAACTCGACAATCGTCATAGTTGGAGACACGACGCTCGCCGAAGTGAAGCCAAAGCTGGAAAAACTTTTCGCGGGATGGAAGGGCGACAATCCGCCGGCGAAGAATGTAAAGACTGTGCCTATTGCAACAAAGTCTTCCATATATCTGATCGATAAACCCGGGGCCTTGCAATCGGTAATCGTCGCAGGAATTGTAGCTCCGCCGCGGGCCACTCCAGACAATATCGCAATCGAAGCCATGAACAACAGTCTCGGAGGCATGTTTGGCGCGCGGCTCAATATGAATCTGCGCGAAGATAAGCACTGGTCTTATGGCGTGCGCACGGTTCTTCGCGACGCTCGCTCGCAGCGTCCGTTCTACGCCGTGGCTCCCGTGCAAACCGACAAGACGAAAGAAGCAATGATCGAGATGAACAAGGAGTTTCGCGGAATAGTAGGTGACAATCCGGTTAGCGGTGAAGAGCTGAATAAAATTCAGGCCAACGAAATCCTCAAATTGCCCGGCTCGCGCGAAACTCTAGAAGCATTGTCGCAATCGATCGTGGATATCGTTCAGTTCGGCCTTCCCGATGATTACTACGACACCTATGCCGGCAAAGTTCGAGCTCTGAACGCAAGCGACGTGAACGCGGCTGCGAAAGAAGTAGTGCGCCCGGAAAATTTGATCTGGATTGTGGTTGGCGATCGCGCCAAGGTCGAAACCGGCATTCAAGAATTAAATTTTGGCGAGTTCCGGCTGATGGATATCGACGGCAAGATCCAACAGTAGATTGAATAATGGAACGATCACGTTTGACCTGATAGCGACGAGGTGAATTTTGCTATGTCCCAGATATTGCCCGCGATATTTTTCGGCCACGGCAATCCCATGAACGCGGTGTGGGATAACGCCTACACCGCGGGATGGCGGCGAATAGGCGATGAAACGCCGCGCCCAAAGGCCATACTGGCAATCTCTGCGCATTGGTCCGACTTTGGCGCAACGAGGCACGGCGGCACTTCCAAAGCCTCCCATGGTACTTATTTTCTAGGCAAATGCTATGCAAAATATAATCAGACAAGCAGCTGTGATCATCTTGTTACTTACGAGCCGCCTTTCCGCGGGAACCGGCGTCGCCTTTGCACAGGCTTACAGCAGCTACATTTCAGGCACCCAGATTCACTCTGCTGCGAATCATCTGCAGGGCAAGGATATCGCCCATCTCGCTCTCATAGGTCTCTGCCCACAAGTGACGGTCGGTAGAAACCTGCACAAGTTCGGCGGTGATTCTGACGCGGTTGCCAACCCGCAGGACCATACCAAAAAGCTCCGTAGGAGGCGAATGGAAATTCCCCGATATTCTGCAAAAGAAAGTACTGGTGGCGGCGGTAGGACTCGNNCGGACCTAGGGATTATGAGACCCTCGCTCTAGCCACCTGAGCTACGCCGCCAATTCGGGAGTGCGCGGAAAGGATATCAGGGACAACCCGGAAATGGGCACAGAACCCCGCAGACGCGGGTGGACGCGTCCCCATTGCATTTTAAGAGTGCATGGAATCAGGTGTCAATGGAATGCGTGCCGGAATGCGTGCCAAAATGCATCGCTCCATGCGAAACTGAGCCCATGAAAGTGATCGCCGTAATTCCCGCGCGGCTGGCTTCTACTCGACTGCCACGCAAAATGCTACGCCAGATTGCAGGCATTCCATTGCTCGCTCGCGTCTATGCCGGAGTGCGGCAATGCTCTTTGCTCGATCAGGTCATTGTGGCCACGGATTCAGAAGAAATTTTGCGGTTCTGCGAAAAAAATGGCTTCGTCGCGCACCTGACTTCCGGGAGCCACAAGTCAGGCACCGAGCGGGTCCATGAAATTTCTACCGCGATTCGCGCCGATGTGTACCTGAATATTCAGGGGGACGAACCGATGACCCGTCCTGAACACATCGACGCCTTAATCGCAATCATGAGCGGCGCCGGAGTCCAGGTCGGAACGCTGAAGACTTTAGCCGCTGAAGTGGACATTGCAAATCCGAGCGCAGTGAAGGTCGTAACAGACGCCGCCGGCCGCGCCCTCTATTTTTCGCGAGCCACTATCCCTCACGATCGAGATGGCATTCGGCCGCAATATTACAAACATCTGGGCTTCTACGGATACCGCAAAGACGCGCTCGACAAGTTCGTACACTGGCCGGAGTCGGCTCTCGAACGTAGCGAGAGATTAGAGCAACTCCGCTTCCTAGAGAATGGAATTCCGATTTGCGTCGGGGAAACTCCATTCGATACCGTTGGCATCGATACGGAGGATGACGTTCGCCGAGTCGAAGCGATTCTAAAGGTCTAATGATGAAGTAGTTTTTCCACGCCAGCAGGGACGTATCAATTCGCCGCTCTACAGAAAAATGCCGCCATTTTCAGTGGCGTATTGAATCTATGTATGCGAGCGAGCCCAAGTTTCGGCGGCGCTTACCCGCTTGGTGATTGCGGGATGGGAGTGCAAAAGCCATTCCACCCACCGCGATGGAGTTTTTTCAGAAAGATTCTGCTCTGCCAGTTTGTTCATCGACGAAATAAAGGGTTGCACCGTGGCCACTGATTGGAAGCAGTAACGATCGGCTTGGCGCTCGTTGAAACGCGAATAGGCATTGAGCGCGGGCATCAGCAAAAACGAGAGTACGGTAGAGACCAGAATCAGCAGCGGCAAATTAGCAAAATCGGACATGGTCTCGAACATGTTGCGGCGCTCAACGGCGAAGCGCAAAACTTGATCCGCCAGCCAGAATCCAAAGAGCGTTATTCCCGCCTGCACGAAGATACTTTTTAGTATGTGGCGGTGTACGTGGTGTCCAAGTTCGTGCGCCAGCACCGCTTCAATCTCATCGTCAGAATAGTGATCGAGCAATGTATCGGCCAGAATGATGCGCCGAGTTGGTCCCAAGCCAGTCAACGCGGCATTCGCCTTCTTGCTTTTTTCGGAAAGATGCCACTTATAGACGCCTCGCACGCGCGTGCCGGCGCGTTCACTCAGTACGATCAGGCGGCGTTTGAGTTCCTCGTTTTCAAGCGGTTCAAATTTGTAAAAAATGGGAAAGAGCACTACCGGTGCGACCTGCGCGAGCAGAATCATCAGTCCGAGAAAAACCAACCATGCCGCTATCCACCAGTGTTGCGGCGTCTGGCGCATCAACGCATAAAGTACCTCAACGACAATCGTGCCCATGATCAGGCCGAGCAAAAATCCTTTGCATTGGTCCCAAAGCCACGACCGGAATTTTTGGTTGGAAAGGTTATATCGATGCTCGATGCGGAACTCGTAGTACTCCAGCGGCGTGCCGACAGCCTTGCTGATCAGCATCAGCATCAGAACGTAAAGAAAAACCGCGAAAGGATAGTTCTGAGAAGCGCCGCGTTCGGCGAAATCGCGCAGTGTCCCCGTCCATCCCGTGGCCAGAAGCACGACGAGCAAGCCAAAGCCAACCACAAAGTCAGCGAGGCCAAGCCGCCGCTTGATGCGGTTGTAACGGCGCGATTCTATGGAATCGCCAACGCTCGCTGTGCTTTCTTTAGTCGCAGTCATGCCGGAGCTTCCATTATCCTATCGCTTCTTCCGCCTCGCTAGAACACGAAAGTCTTGGGTCCCGCGGCAGGCACGTCTGGACTCGCAACCGTAGCCTCGTTGAGTTAACTCCTAACAAATCGTTCGCCGGTTTCAAGAATTTCTTCCACCAACTCGGGCGTGGCTGCTTCGGCGTAGCAGCGCAACAACGGCTCGGTGCCGGAGGCGCGAAACAGCACCCACGGGTCAGCGCCATTACCGTGTTTTGGAGCATCGAGATAACACTTCACGCCATCGCGATTTTCTTTTCGCTGAATGGAATGTGCGCCCAGTTTCTTAGTCCGCGGGTCGGCGGCGCGCCGGATGGCGCCATTCTTAATCTCATCAGGAATGTGAAGATCGCGGCGCCCGTAAAAGTGGGCGCCGAACTCACGCTGCAGGTCGGAGACTAACTCCCCTAGCGGCTTGCCCTCTTCCGCCATAACATTCGCCAGCAACAGCGCATTGAGAACGCCATCGCGTTCCGGAAGAAACCGGCCGTAGCCGATGCCGCCAGACTCTTCTCCGCCGATCAAAATTTCGTGCTCCATCATCAAATCCGCAATGTATTTGAAACCAATGGAGGTCTCGTGCAATTTGCGTCCATGTTTCGCAGCGATGCGATCCAGCATGCCCGTAGTGTTGAAAGCGCGCACCACGTCGCCCGGCCACTTTTTACGCACCAGGAGCCAGTTCAGCAGAACCGACATACACTTGTGCGAATCGACAAAACTGCCATCCTCAGCGACAGCCCCAATCCGATCCGCATCGCCGTCGGTCGCCAAGCCCGCATGGCATTTCTCTTTCACCACGGTTTCCTGAAGCATTGCGACGTGGGGCAGAATCGGTTCTGGATTGATGCCCGGAAATAACGGATTCACTTCCTGTCGGATAGCCACGTAGCGAATCCCATGCGCGTCGAATATTTTCGGGAGAACCGTGCGACCGGAACCATACATCGAGTCGATGGCAAATTTGAAATTAGCGCCACGGATTAAATCAAGATCTGCGAACTGCGTTATAGCGTCAACGTATGCCGGCTTTAGATCTACTTCTTCAATGTTAGCCGGACTCTGCTTAGGCATGTTGCCCACGGAAAGCTCTTCTTCAATTGCCTTCATGATCGCGGGCGTTGCCGAGCCGCCAAATTTGGCTTTAAACTTTACTCCATTCCAGTTCCATGGATTATGGCTGGAAGTAACCATCACACCGCCCGCTGCTCCCAACTTTTTGACGTTGTAGGAAACCGCAGGCGTCGGCACGTAATCGTTTGCCATGCGAACTGGAATACCGGCCTGGGCAATGACTTCCGCCACTAGGCGCGCGGCGCGATCTGATAGGAACCGCGTGTCATAGCCCACGATGACGCCGCGCTTCGCGTCCTCGTGCTTCAGAACATAGCTGGCGATAGCGCCCGCCACGCGGCGCACGTTGTCAAAAGTGAAATCGTCCGCGATGAGTCCGCGCCAGCCATCGGTACCGAATTTGATTTGAGTCATGAGGTTTGTTCGTTTGTCACTATTCGCTTGGGTATTCGTCGCTCATTTAGCCGGGTTGTCATCCCGAGCGAAGCGAGGGATCTGCATCTCCCCACCACAAACAACTACACCAGCTTATGCATCTTTTTCTCATCCAGATGCTTCACCACTTTGCCGACGTCCTGCGATTGATCGAGCGTAGTCACAAGCAACGCGTCCCCGGTATCGACAATCACCAGATTGCTTACACCGACAATGGCAACAAACTTTCCGGGTGCGTGAACATAATTATTTTTGGCGTTCAGCGCAAAACTACCGGATGCCGTAACCGGGATCCCGTCGGCTGGTTTCATCTTCGCTAGGTGATGTTCGTGCAATGCAGTCCACGAGCCGAGATCGTTCCACCCAAAGTCAGAAGGCAAACAGAAAATATGAGAACCGGCTTCTCCTTTGGACGAGCGGGGTTCGAGCACCGC
>PLBX01000129.1:14236-15425 GCA_003135495.1 Acidobacteriaceae bacterium
TCTCGCAGTGCATTGGCGAGCGTGTCGGCGCGCCACAAAAACATTCCGCTGTTCCAAAAGAAATTGCCTGAATCGAGAAATTGCTTTGCCCGCTCCAGATCAGGCTTCTCAGTAAAACGTCGCACCCGCAATGAAGCGTTTCCATCTCGAGCGCCGGCCTCAATGTAGCCATAGCCGGTTTCAGGACGAGCGGGACGGATGCCGAGTACAACGATGTTATCCCCGGCAGCGGCAATCTCAATCCCCGCGGCAAGAGTGGCGCGATATCGATCCGTATCGGCGATCACGTGGTCGGACGGAAACAAACCTAATACCGCTTCCGGATCGCGACGCAAGAGCAGGAAGGCGGATAGTCCAATCGCTGGAGCCGTATTGCGCGCAGCGGGTTCGGCAATGATTTGCTTCGATGGCAACTTCGGCAGTTGACGTTGGATCGCGGAACGCAGATCGTCATTCGTGATAATCCAAAAACGGCTCGGAGCGGCCAGCCCCGTGAGCCGCGCCACAGTCTGCTGAATCATCGTCTGCTTNNCGGCTCAACGGCCAAAAGCGCGTGCCTCGGCCACCAGCAAGGATCACGGGGTAGAAGTGCGGGTTTGTCTTCACTGTCTTAGAAAGCCTACCATTGCGCGCTTCCAACCAAAAGCGATCGCAGACTTGTTCGTAAATTGCGAGGAACTTGACACCGGTCAGACTCTCACGTCGACCNNTGCACTTCGACTGATCCGATCGTTAGATGCGGGTGGCGGGCTCCGGGACAACTTCGCCCGGTACGCTGGCTTTCAAAAATTCCACGGCCCACTGCGGTCTTATTGTGAAATTCTGTACCGCGGAAGGAACCACCACCGCGTCGCCCTTTGCGAGCATTACCGGTTCCCGCCCCTGCGCCTCGACGACTCCGCAGCCCTCGACCGCAACCAGAATCTGAACGGATGTTTTTCCCGAATCGTCCTTCCCTGCCGCGGCTGTCGAAAAAACATGCGGTTCCTTCAACTCAAACAGGTCCACGCTGAAATAAGGCGCAGCTAGCATCGAAGACTGACGGCTTTTTCCACCGTGAACGCTAACCGGCGCGGGACGAATCGCCTTGCCAGAGGCGGTGCTTTGCTTTACAGACGCCAAGCCGCGCTCCAGATGCAGCGGCCGCGGCCGGCCGTAATCGTAGAGCCGATAGGTCGTGTCAGATTGC
>PLBX01000399.1:0-2291 GCA_003135495.1 Acidobacteriaceae bacterium
AAGAACAACTTGTTCTTGATGATGGCACCGCCGAGCGATCCGCCGAATTGATTATGGGAGCTGGTCGGAATGTACTTGTTGGTGATCGAATTTCGCGTTGATTCGGAGAAGGGGTCGCGAGCCTGTAACCCATCCGAGCGATAGAACTCGAAACCAGAGCCATGTAAAGTGTTGCTGCCCGACTTGGTCTGTGCAGTGACGAGTCCAGCGACCGCTTTGCCGAATTCGGCGTCGTAGTTTTGCGACGTGACCTTCATTTCGGAAACGGCGTCGAGGTTGGGATTGATTACGGCGATGCCGATGACGGGATCTTGATTGTCGGTGCCGTCTAATTCGTAGCCGGTCGCGAAAGGAAGTTGGCCGTCGACTTCGATCTGCTGGCTGCGTTGCGGGTTCTGCGATTCGTCGACTCCCCAACCGATGTAGGTGGTGCCTGGGGTGAGGAGTTCGAAGGCGGTGAAGTTTCGATTTAGATTGGGGAGGGTCTCCACGGCGCGTTCGTTCAAAATCGTATTGACGTCGGTATGCTCGGTCTGCAGCAGGGGCGCTTCGGCCGAGACGGTCACAGTGTTGCTGGCGGACCCGATCGCCAAGGCGATGTCAACCTTGGGCGCGGTGTCGGCGTACACCACGACGTTCTCCGTGGTTTTTTTGGAAAAACCGGTGGCCTCGGCCGTCACATTATAGGTATCTGGAATGAGGTGCTGGACGCGGTACTCGCCGCTGGCGTCGCTTTGCGCGGATACAGAAACGCCCTTGGCGGGATTGGAGACGGTGACGGTGGTGTTGGGAACAACCGCGCCGCTGGCGTCTGTTACTGTTCCGAAAATTGACCCGTAGACAGCTTGGGCTGAGGCGGATTGTGGACCGACGATGGCGCAGACCGCGAACATCAAAATCGTGAGATACAAGCCAATGTTTTTGTGACCCAGGGATCTGGACACACTGATGGTTTTGATGTTCACATCGCTCTTCATACGTGGAGCCTCCGGTACAACTGCTTCTTGGCAGTTCGTTACAGACGTTCATTACAAAAAAGGAATCCGATCTAAATTAAAACGGCGCACGCAAAAAGACGGTTGGTCAGCAACTTGCAACGCAATCGCGGAACGGAGTAGCATTAAAAGTCGTTCTACGAGAGAGGTTTGAATAGTTGAGCTCAAGTTATCGGCGGACAATGCTTCACCGAACCGGAGCCATAGGCAACGTGAGGAATACTCTTCCTAGTTGTTTTCAGTTAGAAGTAACAGTGTGTCAGTTACACGTCACACAGCGGCGGAAGAGCATTTAAATTCTTGGCGTTAGGCTGCTATTGTTTCAATTGTTACATGTCTGTTACAACGCTTCAATTCGCCGAAAAGGACCGTTATCTCCATCAGATTGAAAAAATCGCTCACAGCCAGACGCTTCGAAAGGCGGAGTCGCTCTGTAAATTGCTTCGCTACTTAGGGAACCATGCGCTAACGCAGCCGGGAGTGCCGCTGAAGGAGTATCAGATCGCCACGGAGGTCTTCGGTAGGCCGGAGAATTTCGATCCGCAGGCGGATTCTGCAATTCGCGTGCAGGCGGGACGGCTTCGGCTGAAGCTGCTTGACTACTACAACCATGAAGGCGTGAGCGACTCCATTGTTGTGGAAATGCCCGCCGGGTCCTACGTCCTTAACTTTCATGATCGAGAGCCTGTTTCGGCTGCCCGCACCTCGCCCGCCCCAGCGCAGTTTCCATCTTTGGTTCCGCCGATCGCACCTCGCAAGAGGCGCCGGAGATGGATGATCGCGGTAGCCGCCCTTTCCTTATTGCTCGTGGCTGCGGCAGTGACAATTGGCGTTTTGTACCAGGATTTAATTTCAGCACAAGCGGTGAAGCGAAGTGAACTGAGAGTTTCACCGGGGTTGCGCAGATTTTGGAGTCAGTTCGCGTCAGCTCCTGATGCGCCCTGGGTAATTTTCAGCAATGCGGCATTCGTTGGGCGTCCTGAAACCGGGATGCGGTATATGAACCCGGCAAGTGACTCTCGCGACCTGATTCTCGACCATTACACGGGAGTCGGCGAAGTGTTGGCGGTGCATGAACTGGATAAAGTCTTCAGCCTCCTGAATCATCCGATCGAGGTCAAACGTGGCAGCCTGTTTACTTTGGACGACGCCAAGAAGAACGATCTAATCTTCGTGGGCTCGCCAGCGGAGAATCTGGCGTTATCCGATCTCCCGGGAAGCCAGGAATTCATCTTCAGGCGTCTGGACTCTGGACCTCACACGGGCGATTTGGGAATTGTGAATGTGCATCCGCAG
>PLBX01000399.1:2308-4779 GCA_003135495.1 Acidobacteriaceae bacterium
GAGTACGTCTGCTCGAATGATTCGGCGGAAGAATTGTTACGCAAGCTGGCCGTGCCTGCCGGTGGAGACGTTAAACCGTTTGAAGCGCTGCTGCGGATAAAAGTCACGCGGGGTGTGCCCGTTGGCATTGAACTCGTCGCCGTTCGCAACCGCAAATAAAAGCGGACTATTTCACCGGTTCTAATTTCAGCTGATTTGCGGCATGAATTTTTGAAGCGGCGTCAATCTCCTTCTTCGCGTCCTCTTCTCGTCCCAAACTGCGGTAGGCCTGCCCGAGAAGAGTGTGGGTCATGAAATTTCCCGGATCCATTTTTTCGGCGTGCTGCAAATACAGCAACGAAGTTTGAGGATCATTACGGCGCAGGAGAACCTTTCCCATCTGTATAAATGGGCCGGTGCTGGAAGTATCGAGAGAAATAGCTTTGGAGAGTGCCTCTTGTGCCTGCTGAAATTGCCCCGCTCTGAGGTATACGTCCCCCAGCCGGTCATAGACGGCGAAGTTGGCAGGATTGATCTCGCGCTCCTGTTCAAACTCTTTGAGAGCTTGCTCCGTATCAGATTTGAACAAATAAAACTCGCCTAACATGAAATGCGCGAGCGCCAGCTTCGGAGATACATCCAGAGCCTTCTTTGCCGCTTCCGCAGCAGCTTCGGGAAGGTTTGCCTGCATCAGCATCTTGCCCATCAAAAGATAGGCGGAGCCCGAGCTCGGAGGGACGGCAAATTGTTGGGCGAAAGCGATGCGGGCGTCGTCGAATCGCTGGGAATTGAGATAACAAAGTCCGAGAACGTAGTTGGCGTCGGCATTTGCGTTAGGAGTCCATTCCCTTACCCGTTCCAGGAAGGGGATCGCCGCGGCGGGACGTCCCAAACGATAGAGAGCCAGACCGCGCATCTGTACCGATTCCATATCACGCGGATCTTGCTCCATGGCACGCGCGAAGGCTTGTTCAGCGGGGACTAACTTGCCGGTGCGATAGTAAGCGATGCCCAATTCATGCTGAAGACCTTTCGCGGCTTCACCAGCGGTATTCCGTAATTTTTCCAGCATGGCGATTGCTTCCTGCGGGTTGCCGCGCTCGAGCTTCTGATGTGCGGCTGCCAGTGTTTCTTCCAAGCTTGGTTTTTCGGCAGCGCTGGCTGTGCGATCGGTCAAGGTGGGCGGAGCTTCGTCAGCCGTCGCTCCTGAAGATGTCCCTGGACCAGCCACCTGCGCGCGGACAATGCCGCTAATCAAAAATCCGATCATCAGAAAGCGGACAAGGACTGGAAAAATACGCATGCTGCATTTTATCCATAGCAGCGGCATGCTGCATGGTCTCGTTGCGTGGTTGGGCGCTTCTGGGGCGTGGGTTGCATTCACGTATTGCAGTGGTACGATTCGAGCATGCGCTGGTGGCAATCGGTGAGTAGTTGGGCAACTTTTATAATCTGCTTTTCCAGCGCATTTAGCTTTGCCCAAGCCGGAAAGCCCGCCGCTCTCGCAGCTACGCCTCGATCTCCCTATCAAGCTCCGTCAGGGGACATTCACGCCGGTCCTGCGTGGTTCGTCGATGTAGGCGCGCAAGCTGGACTTCGGATGGAGAATGTTAACGGCGGAGTCGACACCAAGAAGTACATCATCGAAACGACCGGAAGCGGCGTGGCGATTTTTGATTACGATAACGATGGCTGGCCTGACATATTTCTTGTGAACGGCACTACGCTCGACGCCGCTCAAGAAAAAAAATTAAAACCCACCAGTCACTTATTTCACAACAATCATGATGGAACATTTACCGATGTTACGCACGCCGCTGGGTTGGAATTCACCGGATGGGGCCAAGGGGTGTGCGTAGGCGATTATGACAATGATGGGTTTGAGGATGTATATGTGACGTATTACGGAAAGAATCGCCTTTACCATAACCAGGGCAACGGCACTTTCAAAGAAGTTGCCGAAGAGGCCGGAGTGTCGGGCCATGGCGCGGCTTGGGGAACAGGCTGCGCATTCGTCGATTATGACCGCGATGGCAAACTTGATTTGGTCGTTTCTAACTACGTTCTGTTCGACGTCAAGACAGCTCCGAAGCCGGGAGAAGGATTAATTTGTGTGTGGAAGGGCACACCGGTCATGTGCGGGCCGCGCGGTCTGGAGTCCTCGCCCAATATTCTTTATCACAACATCGGCGGTGGAAAGTTTTCGAACGTAAGCAAGTCCAGCGGAATTGAAAAGACCGATGGACATTATTGCTTCAGCGTCTCCACTCTCGACTACGATGACGATGGCTGGCCGGACATTTACNNTACGTGGCCTGCGACAGCACGCCGAGTATTCTCTATCACAATCTCAAGAACGGAACTTTCAAAGACGTCGCCCCGGAAACTGGCGTTGCGTTTAATGAGGACGGACGCGAACAAGCAGGTATGGGATCAACGGTAGGCGATTATGATAATGATGGGCGCCCTGATATCTTCAAGACAAATTTCTC
>PLBX01000353.1 GCA_003135495.1 Acidobacteriaceae bacterium
GATTGGTATTCGGAGTTGGCTGACGCTTATAACATGCTGGGAATGGCGCGCGTGGAGGGCGGTGGAATCAATTCGGCGCTGGAAGCGCAAAGGCAGGCAATCGCGCTCGCGCCTCGAAATGTGGAGTATCAATTTAATCTCGGCCAAATTTATGTAGCGGGAAAGAAGTGGGAACAAGCCCGTGAAGTATTCACCCGACTTAAAGCGGGACCGGATCGAGCAGCGTCGGCGGCGGCAAAGCAGCAATTGGAAGATTTGGATACGGTGCAAAAATACGGTGTGCGTCCCCAGCGAGCGGGTCAAAATGAAGCTCCCGCTGGCGCGGCGAGCACGCCCGGAGCGAGTGCCGCCGCGCCCAGTAAGGCTGCGAGCATAAGTGAAGATCAAGAGGAAGATACGGAGACTCCGCCGAAGCCGCCGGCTCCCAAACCAGGAATGAGCGGACCGATTCAGTTTCTGAAGGGGAAGATTGTAAGCAGCGATTGCTCGAAGCCTCCAGAGGCTACGGTTACGGTATTGAGCGGAATGACGACTTACAAAATGCACGCAGCGGATTACAAATCGCTGCTGGTCATAGGCGAGGATAGCTTTTCCTGTGATTGGAAGGATCGGCTCGTGTCAGTAAACTATCGAGCGGCAGGGAAGCACGAAGGGGAACTGGTTTCGCTTGAAGTGCGGTAAAGGAAGTGCGGTAAAACGGCCGGCGCCTGCTCCTTTTCAGTCATGGAATTGAAACAATTCCCAGATACAATAAACGCGTGAAGCCGACCATCTATGTGGTGGAGGATGACCCGGATATTTCCCGGCTGGTGCGTCATCATCTCGAAGGCGCTGGTTTCAACGTGCGGCTTTATGCGACCGGCAACCTGGTTGTGCCCGATGCCGAACGGCAGCGCCCAGCTTTATTTCTGCTGGACATCATGGTGCCCGGAAAAGATGGGTTGGAACTTTGCCGCCAGATTCGGCAATCGTCGTCGCTGGCATCGGTTCCGGTAATTTTTCTTACCGCTAAGAGCGGCGAGGCGGATCGTGTTCTCGGACTCGAATTGGGAGCCGACGATTACATCCCCAAACCTTTTAGCCCGCGTGAACTGGTGGCCCGTGTAAAAGCTGTGCTGCGCCGTTTTGAGCGCCCGCTTCCGCCTCTGCCAACTAAAATCGATGAAGTGCACATTGACCCCAGCGCGATGACGCTTACGGTTCGCGGAAAAAACGTGCAGACGACAGCCACCGAATTTCGCCTTCTGGATTACTTTATGCGGCATGCTGGTCGCGTATTTACTCGCGATCAATTGCTTGATTCGGTCTGGCGTGAAACGGCATATGTCACGCCGCGCTCAGTCGACGTTTATGTGCGCCGCATCCGCGAAAAAATCGAACCTGATCCGGAGAACCCGCGCTACTTGAAGACAGTGAGGGGGGCTGGCTACCGCTTTGAGGTCGCGCGTTGAAAAAACGCATCTTCGTCAAATTGATGTTTGTGTTCCTTCTGGTGATAGGCGTGACGGCCGTTAGTTTGCAACTGACCGTGCGCCGGGTGTGGGAGCGTACGCTGCGCGAGCAGATCGAGCGCAATCTCAAAGAAAAGACCTTGATGTTCGCGCACCGAGTGGAGGCGGATCGGCAACACTCGCTGGCTGCTATCACCTCGCAGGAAGGGCAGGCCGCGGGCGCGCGTGCCACGGTGATTGATCCAACCGGCAAGGTGCTGGCTGATTCTGAAGCCGAGCCCGGCAGCATGGAAAATCATGCGCACCGAAAGGAGTTCGTCGCTGCGCTCTCCGGGCAACTTGCGGCTGATGAGCGCAAGAGCCAAACCCTCGGCATACCTTTTCTTTATGTAGCTGCGCCCATATCCGGCGGAGCGGTGCGCCTGGCGTATCCGTTGCCGGAGATCGAAACTACGGACCGTCCGCTAAACCGTGCCCTCTTATGGGGATCTCTTGCGGCCCTGATCTTTGCATTGATGGTGGCGGCCGCAGCTTCGCAGTATGTCGGATGGCGATTGCAGCGAATCGTTAATTTTGCCGAGCGCGTCGCCGCCGGAGACTTGACCGCGAGAATTGCATCGTCTTCGAGCGACGAGATTGGCCAGGTGGCTTCAGCGCTCGACAAGACAGCTCGTAGAGTGGAAGAAAGTTATGCTCGCGTTCAGACGAGCCAGCGCGAGCTGGAAACCCTGCTTAACAGCATGCAGGACGCCGTAATTGCGGTCGACGTTGGCGGACGCGTGCAGTGGGCGAATCGAGGCATGGACCGGCTGCTGCTTCGCGCCCCTCGGCTGAATGCTCCGTTGATTGACAGCGTGCGCGATCCGGATTTCTTGACCGCGATTCAAGACGCCGCCCACAACCAGGTAGTGGCGTCGGTGCGCTCGAATACTATTGCGGCGGGACGCACATTCGACGTGACCGCTGCGCCCATGCCGGGAGGCGGCGCGGTTGCGGTGCTCCGCGATCTTACAGAGACGGCTCGCATGGAAAAAAGCCGCCGCGATTTCATCGCGAATGTGTCTCACGAATTGCGCACCCCGCTCACCTCCATTCAGGGGTACACGGAGACGCTGCTCGACCATCCTCTCGCTGATAACCACGTGCGCGAATTTCTGGAGATTATCCGCAAGAACGCTGCGCGCATGTCTCGCCTTACAGAAGACCTGCTTACATTGGCTCGAGTTGAATCAGGTGAGCAGAGATTTGAGATCGAGCCAGTGAGCGCCGAAGAGCTACTGGAGGACGCTTTGGAAAGTTTCCGAGAAGCGGCACGGTCGTATGGCGTCGAACTTGAAGTCGAATTGGCGTTTGAAAAATCGACGTCAGGTGCTCTTGTAAATGCGGATCGTGAAGCCATTCATCAGATTTTTTCGAACCTGATTGAAAACGCGCTGAAGTATGCAGCGTCTGGAAAGAAAATAATTCTAGGCGCGCAACCGGTCGCGCTGGGCGTCGAATTTTACGTCAGGGACTTCGGTCCAGGCATCGCATCGGGCCATTTGCCGCGGCTTTTCGAGCGTTTCTACCGCGTCGACAAGGCTCGCTCACGCGAATCCGGAGGCACCGGGCTGGGGCTGGCCATC
>PLBX01000387.1:0-131 GCA_003135495.1 Acidobacteriaceae bacterium
TCGAAATGATGGTGAATTGGCGCCATCTTGAAAATACGCTTCTTGCGCAACTTGTACGATCCAACCTGCAGAATTACCGACAGCGCCTCAATCACAAAAATTCCGCCAATGAACGGCAGCAGCAACTCCTG
>PLBX01000387.1:197-7627 GCA_003135495.1 Acidobacteriaceae bacterium
AGCGCCGCGATCACGGTACATCCAATCGCGAGTCCATCAAGGCCGTCTGTCAGATTGACTGCATTACTCGATCCCACAATTACAAGCGCAACAAAAGCCACGAACGGCAGAAAGGCCAGCGGCCAGAGGTGCGGGTGAAGAGCCAGGCGTTGGATCACCAGGTCAGGATGAATCTGTTTCAAGAAAGGAACCAGCAGACGCGTCGAATATTGTCCGCGGTGCTGCAGCGCGATCAAGGCAACAGCAATCAAAACGCTAGCGGCAATCTGATACCCGAGTTTGGCCCGCGCAGTGAGCCCTAGATTGCGCCGATGCACTACCTTCAGATAGTCATCGGTGAAACCGATGGCCGCGAAAGCCAGCGTGGAAAATACCGCGATCCAAACGAAAGGATTGCTGAGATCAGCCCAGAGCAAAGTAGGCACGAGAATCGCAATAGCGATCAGCAGCCCGCCCATAGTCGGCGTGCCCGCTTTTTTCTGATGGGCCTGCGGCCCCTCTTCGCGTATGTACTGACTAATCTGGAAATCCCGCAGCCGTCGAATCACGACCGGACCAACGATGAGCCCGGTGAAAAGCGCCGTCAGGCTGGCAAAGGCGGTGCGAAACGTGAGGTAACGAAAAATGCGGAAGGGCGGAAAATAATGGAACAGTTTCAGATAGAGCAGCCAGTAAAGCAATCCGCCTCCAACTACAGCTTTCAGCTCTTAGCTGTCAGCTCTAAATTTTATTTCCCTGCGCTCGAGGCGTTGGGAATGCCACTTTTTTCTTTCCACTTGTCCAGCGCTTTTTCCAGTTTCACGCCGCGCGATGCTTTCAGCAATACGACATCGCCTTCTCGAGTTTCGCGCGCGAGCCATTCTCCGGCTTCCTCCGGCGTAGCGACGAATTCCGCGTCCATACCTGCTTCTCGCGCCGCTTGCACCATTGGCTTCGCCAATCCGCGCACGCCCAGTAGAAAGTCCAGTTTACGCGCCGCTTGGCCGCCTGCAGCATTTCGAGCAGCATTTTCTGCAGCACTTCCTGCCGCATTTCCAGCAATATAGCGCCCGCATTCACGATGCAACTCTTCTCCGCTCGATCCCAACTCCAGCATCTCGCCCGCTACCACAATTCGCCGGCGCGCCGGCAGCGCCGCCAATGTATCTGCCGCAGCCATTAACGCCTTCGGACTTGAATTGTAGCAATCGTACAGCACCGCTACGTTACCCACTTGGACGACCTGCCCCCGCTTATCGGCCGCCTCCAGAGACGGTAGCGCCGCCGCAATCTCAGACGGCGTAATGCCATGCTCAACAGCCACCGCCGCCGCGGCCAGCACGTTGTACACGTTATGCTTGCCGAGCAGCGGACTTTGCACCGCTTGCCGAACCTCGTGGCTGATCAAGTCGAAGCGCGTACCTTCGCGACCAGCCACCTCGATATTTTCCGCGCGAACATTCGCCGTTGGCTTCAACCCAAAAAAAATAACTTTCCCCTTAAAGTTGCGGCCGAACTGGCTCACATATTCATCGTCCGCGTTCAAAACGGCAACGCCTCCGCTGGGCAGAGCTTCAATCAGCTCATACTTGGCGCGTGCAATTCCGGCCAGCGAGTCGAAGCTCTCAAGGTGCACTGGAGCAACATTCGTAACCACGGCCTGATTCGGCAAAGCGATTCGGGCGAGAGCGGCAATTTCGCCAGCGTTCGACATTCCCATCTCCACCACAGCAACATCATATTCGGGCTCCAGAGTAAGCAGTCCCAGCGGCAGCCCAAAGTGATTGTTGAAATTTCCCTTCGTGCGATGTACCCGGAATTTAGCTGCGAGCAAATGCGCCACCGCTTCTTTGGTGGTAGTTTTGCCCATCGATCCGGTAATGCCAATCGCGGTCTTTCCCCATTTTTTTCGCACCGCCGTCGCTAGCACTTGAAGCGCCGTAAGCGTGTCGTCAACCGCGAGCAGTGCAGCAGATTTCGGATACCGCGACACCTGGGTTTTCTGTACCACCGCAGCTAGCGCGCCGCGGCTCAGTGCCTGCGCGACGAAGTCGTGACCATCCAGTCTTTCACCCTTCACCGCAAAAAAAAGCTCTCCAGGCTGTACGGTTCGAGAGTCAATCGAATATCCCAAAGCAACGGTGCTGCTTTCGCCTTGCCCGTCCGCTGGTTGTACGGAAGCCGAGATAAACTCGGCAATGCGTGAGAGCGGCAACTTCATATTGTCTTTCCAGCAAGACCGGCTTTGGCGGCGCTTCTGCAGTCGTAACCCAGCGTCTTCAGCATCTCACGCGCGACTTCCACATCGTCGAAAGGAATTGATCCTTCTTTAGTGGTTTGAATTTTTTCGTGGCCCTTGCCCGCCAGAAGCACAATGTCGCCAGGCGATGCCTGTTCCAGCGCCAGCGCGATGGCCTTGTGCCGGTCCGGTTCCATCGAATATTTCGTCCCCGATTTCTGCAATCCAACCACCGCGTCGTTAATGATCGCAAGCGGGTCTTCAGAGCGCGGATTATCTGAGGTAAGCACAACGAAGTCGCTGCCCTTGCCCGCGGCCTCGCCCATTAGCGGACGCTTCGCGCGATCGCGATCTCCTCCGCAACCAAAAAGTGTAATCACCCTGCCTTTAAGCCCCGCCCGTGCAACAAAGTCGCGAGCCAGCGCGATGAGATTTCGTAGCGCGTCGTCCGTATGCGCGTAATCCACAACTACCGTAAACGGCTGCCCGCAATCCACGCGCTCGAAACGGCCAGGAACGCTGGCGAGATTAAAAATTCCCTCCGCAATCGCATGGCTGGAACAATCACGCGCATATCCAGCAGCAGCGGCGGCAAGCACGTTGTGCACATTCACATGGCCAATCATCGACGACCAAATTGCGAGCTTGCCGTGGGGCGTGATCATCTGAAATCGCGTCCCCCGAGGCGTTACTTCGACCGACTCCGCGTAAAAGTCACCCGACGTCATCCCGTAGGTAAAGACCACTCCGCTTCTTTTTTTGGAAACCCTCTGCAACTGTCGCCCGTGTTCATCATCAATGTTCAGCACGGCGGATCGAGGCGGTTCCGTTCCGCAGCCTTCGAAGAGCACTTGCTTGGATTGAAAATACTTTGCCATCGTGCCGTGGTAATCGAGATGGTCTCGCGTAAGATTTGTAAATACGGCGACATCGAACGGAATTCCGAAAACACGCTGCTGTTCCAGTGCGTGCGACGAGACTTCCATCACCGCTTCCGTAACTCCTTCGCCCAAAGCTTCGGCTAGAAGCCGGTTCAGTTCAAGAGATTCAGGCGTGGTGTGCGGAGCCGGAAGAATTCTTCCCGCGACATGATATTCAATCGTCCCAACCAGCGCCGTTTTGCGGCCCTCGGCTTTCAGTATGGATTCGATCAGAAAAGCAGTCGTACTCTTTCCGTTGGTCCCAGTGATTCCCGTGTTAGGAATTCGTTCTGCCGGACGTTTGTAGAAATTGGCGCTAAGACGAGCCAACGCACGCCGCCCATGCACGACCCGCGCCCATGCCACGCCGGTCCGTGGAGTTTCATTGGCAGAATCAGTAACGATAGCGACAGCTCCGGNNGGAAATCGCTTGATCAATAAAACGATTGCCGTCGCTCGTCTCGCCCTTCATGGCAATAAAAACAGTTCCAGGGCGCACGCGCCGCGAGTCGTACTCCACCCCTGAAACGCCAGGATTCCCACTCTGTGAAAGAACCTCGGCGCCCTGCAGAAGCTGTTGAAACGTCATTGGAGTGATTATAAATAGCTAACTCTGCCTTCCCCGTGAGCC
The DNA here is from genome assembly GCA_003135495.1 of Acidobacteriaceae bacterium. Taxonomy (GTDB): domain Bacteria; phylum Acidobacteriota; class Terriglobia; order Terriglobales; family Acidobacteriaceae; genus Acidiflorens. Next base: position 3,967 of record PLBX01000387.1, read on the forward strand.
CTGTGAGACCTCGGTGCCCCCTGTGGTAGGTCTTTGACTTCGTCCGCAGAAAATTTGAGCCCGCGAGGCGCGAACTATCGGCCGAACTTCACCGTGATCCGCGACCCCGCCGCGACGTGAGAACCAGGCTGCGGCGATTGATCCCGCGCCACGCCGCTGCCCACCGCGTCGAGATCGAGCCCCGCCTCCTGCGCCGCCTCAATGGCAATGCGCAGATTTTTCCCCAGGAAAGATGGGACCTCGATCCCTCCTTCTTCTACGTCCAGAACGACAGTACCCCCCGCTGGCAAGCTCTGAGCATTGGAGCTAACCTGCGCAGATGAATTTGCGAGTTGCTGGTTGGCCGCCACCATTGCTGATGATTTCTTCGCGCTGGCGTCTGATTGTTTTCCAACAGCATTGCCCCCCGTGTTTTCTCGAGTGACCATGCCCGCCGGAACCACCTGCGCTGAAATTGGACTAGGCTTAACCGCTGCAGCTGCCGCAGGCGCTCGCTGTGGCGCCACTCCCGCGTCCGCCATGTCCAAACTCGCGCCTAGATGATCGGGCGAACTTTCTTCGAGGCTTGCCTCCGGCACATTGCGGCGAGCCAGCAGAGTCTGCCCACTGGTCGGAAACTGAACGTCATGCGGCACGTGCAAATATTCCAGCGACTGCTGCATCACTCTCTGAAAGATTGGAGCCGAGACCTGCCCGCCCTGGTGCAGCCCAACCGCGGAATCGAGAATCACTACTACCGCCAGTTGCGGATCATTAATAGGAGCGAATCCCGCGAACGACGCAACATACTTTGTCTTTGAGTACGTGCCCGTATTGGGATCAACTTTCTGCGCCGTCCCAGTTTTTCCCGCGGAACTATAGCCTTCGAGAACTGCCTTGCGCCCCGTTCCGTGCAGCACGACTCCCTGCAGCATCTGCCGCATCTGCGCCGCCGTTAGCGAAGAAATCACCCGCGTCCCTTCCGCGGGCTGAAACGCAATCGTCTGCGGAGCGTTCTGCGGTGCAATCGTCCCAGCCACAATTCGCGGAGGAACATGCACACCATCATTGGCAATGGTCGAAATCAACGAAGCAAGTTGCAGTGGAGAAATTCCAATTTCCTGACCCATGGAAATTGCGCCAATCGAAACCTTCGACCAGCGCTCGACCGGCTTGGTCAGGCCGCGCGTTTCGCCAGGAAGTTCAATGCCAGTCTGCTGGCCGAATCCAAAAGCGCGAATGTATTTATAAAAACGATCTTCCCCTAAGCGCAGCGCAACTTTGATAGCGCCCACATCGCTCGACTCCGCCAGAATGTCCGCCACAGACAGCATGCCGTGCGGCTTGCTATCTCGAATGCGCATGCCATTAATGACGATCGATCCCATCTGGCAGTCAAACATCTCATCCGGACGCGTGATCTTTTCTTCCAGTCCGGCGGAGAGTGTCACCATCTTGAAAGTGGAGCCCGGCTCGTAAACGTCGCTCACCGCCCGGTCTTTGAGCGCTTCGTTCTTAATTTCCTTGCGAATGTTGGGATTGAAAGTGGGGCGGTTCGTCAGCGCCAGGATTTCGCCGGTGTGCGGATTTTCCACGATCACCGTACCAGCGATAGCATGGCTCTCTTCCATGCCGCGCTCCAGTTCACGCTCGGCAATGTACTGAATGTTCTGATCAATAGTGAGCACGACGCTATTGCCCGACTCAGGTTCCTTTTCAACGCTGGCAAACCAGCGCTTGCGCGCGTCGACGGAAATCATCAGCTTACCCGGCTTGCCCTGCAGTTGCTGATTGAATTGCCGCTCCAGTCCGCTCAGTCCCTGATCGTCGGTGCCCACATAGCCAAGAATTTGTGCCGCCAATTCACGCTTGGGATAAAACCGCTTCGGTTCTTTCTGAAAGTGAATGCCCTGCAGGTTCAGCGCCCGAATACGCTCGATGGTTTCGGCGTCGGCCTTTCGCGCCACCCAACAAAATGTCTTGTGCCCGCGGCAGTCGGCGAGCACAACCCGTGGATCCTCTTTCGTTATGCGAGAGATCAGGCTTACGGTATTAGCGAGGTCGGGAGCTTCCGACGGCACCACGAAAGCTGAGTCCACTTGGATCGACATGGCAAGTTCGCGTCCAGCGCGATCATAGATAACGCCGCGCTTCGCCGAAAGATCAAAGCTGCGCTGCTGCTGGTGTTGCGCGCGGCGCGCGAAGTCGCCGTAGCAAAAAATTTGGAGATAGACGAGCCGCAGGCAGATCGCCAGCAGCCAAAAGCACAAAAATCCAGACAGGGTATACAGCCTGAATCGTGCGCCGTTCGAAATATTACTTGCCGCCACTTCCAGTCCTCAGAAACTTTCGGCGGCTCCGGGAAGCCGCCGTTGATGCGAAAGTACGTCAGATTTTCCGTAGAGACGCGGCTTGCCGCGTCTCGTACGCAGCGCTAACGAATCGTCAGTGAGACGGGGCAAGCCCCGTCTCTACAATAAGAGACCTACCATCGAGAAGTCACAGCTACCGGAGTGATGCTTGCCATCACCGGCGCTGCTGAATCTGCAGAAACTTCCATGCGCATCACTTGCCCGGGTTGCGGCGATTGCATGCCCAGCCTTCGCGCCATCACATCGATGCGCTCCGGATCGCGCAAGGACGCTTTTTCCAATCTCAGGGCGCGGTTCATCTCCACCAACCCATCGCGCTGCGATCGCAGCACTTCAATCTTGTAGCCGTATTCAATGGCGCGGAAATGTTGCAGCGCATATCCCATGACCAACAAGAAAAGGCAGCACAAAGCAATTCCGAAGAACTTCATCTCCCGCCCGCGGCGTGGGTCTTCAACCTTGACCAGTCGCGAGTTGTCGATGCTCTTGCGGAAATAAATTTCCGGGGTTCCCATCCAGCAGGATTTACTTCGGGCGGGACGAGCTGCGCTTTGCATTGCCAGGGCACTCATAATTAAGCCACTCCAAGAAGTTTCGGATCGTACTCTGCATTGTCCTGAATCGAAGCGAACCAGCTTTGCTCCAGGGTGGATTCGTGGGGTGAAGTTACAAGCTCAGCGGCTCCTGCGAGTAAGACATCCCGCGTGAGTTCCGCCCGTTCGACCGCTGCCATCAGATCTGCGATAAGGTTGCCGGTAAAGGTCATTTCAAGGTCCCAGTTTTTCTTACCGAACGCGGCCTTGTTCTATTTTTTCTTGGCCGCTTCGGTAAAACTCCACCACAGAGTTGCGGTTGCTCGAACCGAACAGCCGCCCTGCTAAATTCGTTTCCCGGCACGCCTTACTATCACCGCACCGGGATCCCCGGCTGTTTTTCCGGGGGAAACCCCAACTTTTTTGACTCGAACTCGTACTAACTCAAATTCTTTCCGCCGCCCGCATCTTCGCGCTTCTCGACCGCGGATTCGTTTCAATCTCGCCTTCAGATGCCGTCACCGGCTTCTTCGTGAGTAATCGAAAGTGCATGTCCTTCGCCCCCTCGCGCATCGCATCTTTTACGATCCTGTCTTCCAGCGAATGAAAGCTGATCACCACCAACCGTCCGCCTGGTTTCAGCAACCGCGGCGCCGCTTCCATCAAGGCTTTCAGATCGTCCAGCTCACGGTTTACGAATATTCGGAGAGCTTGAAAAGTTCTGGTCGCCGGATGAATCCTACGTTCTGCCTGATTCATTGGCCGGGCCGCGGCTGA
>PLBX01000374.1 GCA_003135495.1 Acidobacteriaceae bacterium
CCTCATGGTTCGTAGCCATGCGCCAACGACATTCCTAACCATTCCGTTTGCTATCTAACTATTTACAAATCCGTTATTTACCGCTATCCTCGCGGGTGATGAAGATTCCTAAAACTTCCGAAAAATACCGGCAGATTCCAACTGCCGGTAGCAAACTGGTAGCAAAGTCAGATTTCACGAAAAGGCGCGTCGACCTCATGGTTTGTCCTTCGACGGCGAAGCGGGCTTACTTCTACGATGCCCGAGTCCGCGGGCTGGCCCTTGCAGTGACTCCCCTGGGGAAGAAGGGATTCATCCTCTACCGAAAGGTGGATGGTCGCCCCGAGCGCATCACGATCGGTCCTTACCCCGACCTCTCAATCGATCAGGCCCGCCGAAAAGCCGAAGAACTGAACGGCAAAATCGCGCAGGGGGAAAATCCGGCAGAGAAGCGGCGCGCGATACGCGACGAAAACACGCTAGCGGAATTGTTCGCGTCTTATTCGGAAAACGCGAAGCGGAAAAGAAACTTAGGCGAACACGGCCGCCGGTTCCGGGTTCACTTAACGAAGTGGCGATTTAAAAAAATTTCGTCCATCCGGCATGGCGACGTGCTTCTCCTGCACGAGAGGATCAAAAATAAGCGCGCGGTCATTCCTGCCAGCGCTCCCGGGGCTCCAGTCCGGAAAGCGCAGATGATCGGCGGACCGTATGCCGCGAACCGGGTGGTTGAGTTGCTATCGGCGATGTTCAACCACGCGCGCGAAACGGGGTGGAAGGGTGAAAACCCGGCCGAGGATATCGAAGCCTTCCCGGAGCGCAAGCGCAGACGATTTCTGAAAAGTGAAGAATTGCCCGCCTTTTTTAAGTCGCTGGACCAGGAAACAAACGAAGTAATTCGCGATTACGTTCTCCTCAGTCTGTTGTCTGGTGCGCGGCGCTCGAATGTGCAATCGATGCGCTGGGATGAAATCGCGTGGACGGAAGCGACCTGGACCATCCCGGCAGCCAAGGCAAAAGAGGACGAAGCCATCAATGTGGCGCTCTCGCCAGTTGCCATGCGGCTATTGGAGAAGCGAAAAGATGTTTCCACGAGCGAGTGGGTTTTCCCCGGGCGCGGCCGCTCGGGGCATTTAGTGGAACCGAAAACCACATGGAAACGCATCGTTTCACGCGCAGGGTTGGCGGATCTCCGACTGCACGATCTGCGCAGAACGCTTGGGAGTTGGCAGGCCGCCACCGGGGCCAGTATGCCGATTATTGGGAAGTCACTCGGGCATGCAGACGGCTCCTCTGCGACGAAGGTTTATGCGCGGCTCGAAATGGATCCGGTTCGCGTGAGTGTGAATCGGGCCGGCGCCGCGTTACTCACCGCTGGTGGGCTCGCCGGACTTCTGGCGGAAGGGAAGGAGTAGCCATGGATTACGCAATCGTGGAACTCGAACGGCAGCGGACACTAGCTAACGCTTTAATTAAGCGCTACGAGAAAGCCGCCCGGCAGACCGTGTACCCGGAGTGGGCGGCGGATGCGGCGGCAACGCTTCTTCTTTACCAGACGGCCGCGGAAGCATTGACATCTGAAATTGAATTAGCGAACCGCAAGGCGAACGGACTATATTGCGATCGCACTCTCGAGGACGCCGTTAGAGAATGGAAAGCCGAAGGCGACGAATGGCAAAAGGAGCACGACGCTATAAAAGCGCGCATGGGCGCGCGCATTGCGAACTACCGAGGGGCGGAAGCGGCGAAATTGAAAGACAATCCGCCGTTGAAGGTTTGGCCAGGCACCTCATTGAGCCTTGGTGAGTCGATACTACAAGCCTACTGGGCCGGAGAACTTACGGCGGACAGTCCACAACAGGCGGTGCGCCAGGGGGTCAAGAACTATGTCCTCAAATCAAAAGAAGGCCAACTGACTCAGCCGAATGCCGAGTCTATTGAGGCGATGCTGCGTCGTGATGATAAATTCCGAGATCCGCGACCGCTGAACCGTTCGACCGTCTGATCCATCCGTTCTTATTCTTCAAACACTTACGCCGACCGAACGTTCGCGAACATTTTCCGAACGTTCTTCGAATTGTTCCGCCTCGTAAATTCCCGCACTGTTCGCTTGTAAATCTTTTCCCAGAGGTTTCAAGCGATGCCCACTCTATTAAAACCAGCGGCTGCTGCGAAAGTGATCGGCAAGTCTGAGCAAACCCTAGCCAAATGGCGCTGCACGAAAGAAGTCAACCNNTTTCTACGACGAGAAAGATTTGCTCACTTTTTTGGAGTCAAGCCGGATCGTTGCGGCTGAGGCGGCGCATGACTGACTCCCCAAAACATCAAGAGAAACGAATCCTCTGGGCACTTCAAGCGGCCTGGCCGAACTGGGTTCCGGCGCCGGAGCTCTCACGGATAGCACTGCAATATGGCCGTGCAATTTTTTCCCTTCGGCATCGTCACGGATGGCTGATCGCCAATCGCGTGCGCACCGTCGACGGTGTAAAGCATGGCGAGTTTCGTTTAGGTTCGCGGCCGGTTCCATCGAGCGCGGAACTGCGCCGCGGCGCCGGGCAATCTCCATCACCGCCAAGCATCGGATTACTTTTCGATGTGCTCCCAGAAAGGCATCGCGACGATGGCTAACCTTCCGTGGTTTAAATTCTACGGGGCCGATTTTCTGCTCGATCCGGACGTCGACGCCATGCCGCGGGAAGCGGAGGCGTTACTAATTCGGATGTGGTGTGTCTGCCATCGCGAAGGATCCTGCCCGGCCGACGTTGAATCGTTGGCGCGAAAAACTCTCTGCAACTCGGCCTATGTTTCGCAATACCAGCTCCATTGTGAACCCTTCTTTGAATTGCGCGACGGAAGGCTTTACAGCCGACGCATGCAAGAGGAGAGGCAGCGATCGGAACAGGCAAGAGTAAACGCAAATGCACGTTTCAAAAGCAAAACAGATTCAAAGGCAGAATCAGATTCAAAGGCAGAATCAGAGCGTGGCTCAACCGTTGGCTTAGCCACTTGCTTAGCAGTTTGCTCAGCAAACGGCTCAGCCAATTCCACACCGACCAATCTACATCCCCTAAACTATGGGGCGAAAATCTGCGACGAACTTGGGATTCCCCAGGTCAGAGCGAATCTTGAGGCCTTCGCGGGCGCGATCGAAGCGCTGATTAAGAAAGGCAAGAGCCCGGCCGCGGCTTTCGAATTTCTACTCGCCAGAGCGAAAGACGATCAGGAATCGGGAGAACTCGCAACGCCTGTCTTTTGGTGCAGGGACGGACGGTACAACGCGACATCCCTGCGACGGCCGCCAGATGTTACCGCGAGGCCATCGGCTGCAGTCGGGGCCTGTCAAAGGTGCGCGGGCGAAAGAATGATTCACCAGATGGCGCACATCCCCGGACCTCGACTTGTTCCTTGTCCGGATTGCGTCCCGGAGGCCGCCAGTAGATCAGGCGAACCCGACCGCAACCAGCTTCCTCAAACACCGGAAGGATTGTCGACGTGATCATAGTGAAAGTATTACATAGGTGGACATCGATGTGAAAGGGAGAGGAAAATGGTTCCAGTTATAAAAGTAGATATTGCAGCGGCAATGGCAGGGCTCCAAAGGGTTCGCCAGGATCAGATCCCGTTCGCTACCAGCCTAGCAATTAACCACTGTGCCGACGCTTCGATCAACGATCTCGTGGTTTGGGTGCAAAGCATATTCAATTTTCGCGGCCAACAAACAGCTTGGATCAAAAATAAGTGGTTCAAATCGCGATGGAGCGACAAATACAACCTCACAGCCTACGTGCTCGGAATGCTCGATTACTTGCTACTGCACGAGGTTGGAGGAATCAAGACACCACACCGCGGCGCATCGCTAGCTGTACCGCTTGGCACTTTACGGTTTCAGCGTATTCCTGCAACGCTGCGACCTCGATATCTATTAGGCACAGGTGATCTACAGAATGTGCTCAAAGCAGCGTCATTAGGACCACGATCTAGGAAGAAGCAGTTCGCCACATTTGGACAGGCATTCATCCTTGATCTAAATGGCAAGCGATTCATAGCGATGCGAACTGGACAGGACGTCGGTATCCCAGCCAACGCAGCACGGCTCAAAGGCATTCATCTGCTGTACTTCCTGACGCCGGCAGTGCGCATGGTGCCACGGCTGCATATGAAGGAATCAGTGGAGAAGACAGTAGCACGTGAGTTCAACGCCGCATTTGCCAGGGGGATGGCAGAAGCGATACGAACGGCACATTAGAGTAGTGGAATATGAGGCACGATCTGAGGGTCAAAGTGGGAAAATGAAGCCCCGAGATATCCAAGGTACTGTCCCGACCGACGCCGCTGCGGGTGTCTCGCGACCGCGAAGTGTTGCTAGATGTAGACAATTTTTAGTTGTTTCCGTACTTCCAAGTTTCGGAGGTCGCTAAAGTGGACAAAGTTGAGATAAGCGCGAACTGGGATCGGGCGGCGGAACGGGAATGGTTGAGTTACTTCTTTTGGACACCTGAAGCCTTCGCAGCCAACCATGGGATATCAGTCAGGCAGCTTCGCAACCTCACGTTGCAGGGCATGCCTTTTCACGGTAAACCTCACCGCGGCGTCCCTGGAAGCGGCATTCGGCTTGGCGTGGCGGCGGTGCAGTGGATGCGTGAGTATCGCCGCGTGACCGCAGAGGGCCACTTCCGAGGCACCAGGGCGCTCATGTCGCTGGATGAGATCGACGGTCGGCACCAGGATGACACGCAAGCCTATTGGCGGCTGTACGGCGGCACTGAGCCTCATGACGATTGGCTTGATTTGAGAGCCGGGCAGGTGGCGCAGAGCGCCGCTCATGGGCAAAGAAGTTCAAGGAAATCCAAACCGCGACGGCAGCGGTGCCGGACTATTGACCGAATGGCGCTTTTTGGCGGATGGTCGTTTTAGGGCACGGAGGCGCCCGGAGGATCGAATGGAAAACCGCATTATTTCGGGCAGCGACAAAAAGACTTTTTCTTTCACTAGGGCCATTCGGCACTTGGCTCATGAGGGTGGCAACCCGAGCTATGAGTTGGAAGTGTCCGCCGAAACTCAGAAGCGATTTGGTGCGTCATCTCATGGCGGCATCATGGTGCCGCTCGATCAGAACGTAGAAGTGCGCGCCGGACTGGTGACAAACACTAACTCCGCTGGCGGCTTCGATGTCCAGACGTCCGTGATGAGCTTGATCGAACTCCTGCGCAACGCGATGGTGGTGCGTGCGGCCGGCGCAACAGTGCTGGAAGGCTTGACGGATACGTTGTCGTTCCCCAAGCAGTTGACGCCTACCACCGCGAACTGGGTTGCTGAAAATCCGGGCTCTGACAACGTCGACGCTGATCTGACGCTCGGAAACGTTCCCATGAGTCCAAAGATGCTTACCGCGAGCACCAGCTTTTCGCGGAAGTTAATGGCGCAAGCTTCGCTCGACGTTGAGGCGCTGGTCCGCAATGACTTGATCGAGACAAGCGCAATCGCTGTCGATTTGGCCGCGCTACAATGCCTCGGATCGAGCAACCAGCCAACCGGCATCCTCAACACGACGGGCGTCAATGCAATCGCTCACGGCACGAACGGAGCAGCTCCGACCTATGCCGATTTCGTCGCGATGGAAACCGCGATCAATCAGAACAACGTCCCAGTAAGTCCCACCCGCGCTTATGTGGTAACCCCAGAAGTGCTAGCCTTCGGTCGAAAGACCGCGAAGGTCAGCGGCCAATTGCTGGGCGCGATCGTTGGCGACGATGGCAAGATCAACGGATATCCGTCCTTCGTGACCAATCAGCTTCCAAAGACTCTGACCCTCGGCACGGCAAGCGACTGCCACGCTGGCGTCTTCGGAAATTTCAACGCGCTAATGATCGGTGTCTGGTCGGCAATCGAGATCCTTGTTGATCCGTACCGGTTAAAAAAACAAGGCATGGTGGAGGTTAGTTCGTACCTCATGTGTGACATTGCTGTGCGTTATCCGGTTGCTTTTAGTTTTTCGAAATACTGGTCTGCGGCACTACTGTAAGACGGAGGCTTCATGATGCAGCCGGACGTTTTAAAAGCGGCGGGTGACTTACTCACTGTCGACCAGTTCGCGGCTCTCTGCGACGTTAGTCCGCGCACCATCGAACGTTGGCTGCAAGAGCGCCGCATCGATTCAATCAAACTGGGCGGTGCGATTCGCATTCCAAAGGTTGAAGTGATTCGCATGATGAGCACAGGCTATCGGACGCGTGCGTTGTAAGAACCCAAAAAAAAGGAGCAGCGATGTTCACCACAAACGACAGAAAAACGGAAAAGAAAATCAGAGTTAGGTTTTTAAGGGATGCCGTTGCCGACAAACGCGACTGGTTTAAAGACGACGTTGGCGACATTCCTGCGAGCGAGGCTCGACTGCTTTCACAAACGGCGAACGCATCCGGCATCTTTTGTGGCCGCGGTCCCAGCGTGCTGATGCTTAGCGAAAATATTTGAGTTTTGGCCGGGCGGTAGTGTGGTGTTGCGGGAGATCCGTAACCGATGACGTTGTGCTGGGGGTGGTTCCCCAGTACGGTGTTCCTTGAATCAGAGCCGCCCGGCCGCGAGGGGAACGAACTAAGGGAGACGAGTCAAACATGAGCACGCCGGCAGTTCAAGTTCCTATCAGTGCGGTTGATCTAACGGGGCCAGCATTTACCTCTGCCAGAGCCAACGCAGAAGCGTTTCATTCCGCAATAGAGTCGACAAATACGTCCTTTATCAAGGCGCGCGGTGCAGCCGTTCTCTTGAATGAGGAAGTCGGCCTCAAAATGTCGCGCGGTCTGGCGCAGGCAGCGGTTGAATGTGCTCCACTGCGAGCTGCCCTTGAGATGGCATTTCCGGTCGTCGCTGTGATCGGGTTCGCCGAGGTTCTCGGACGCCTCCCCGCAATATTGGAACGCGCATTCGATTTTGTATCGGGCCTCGATGCCGAGAACAAACTGATTGAAGGAAACGCGCGAGTCGAGGAAAGCTTGCACAAGATCGCAGAGGCGACTGCGCTCGCGCAGGCTGCCTATGACCGTCTCGGAAAGAGCGCGGAGCAAGTTGAGCTTATGAACAAGGCGCAGGCGGCCGCTAAGTTGGTTTCGTCGCAAAGTTTGTTATCAAGCCTGAAAGCGCAGTTAGTTGCAAACGAAGCGCTTGCCAAACAAACTTATCATGACCCCGGCAACCTGTTTGTCGGCGGACCAACTGAACAAGCTCTAGCAGCCAAGGAATTGATACCTGCACTGAGTCAACAGGTTCGCATCCTCAGCGAGCAGATGAAAGGTTTCGAGATCGCGTCGAACGGTGCCGGAAAGAAGATGGACGAAGCGTTCACGACTGCAGCGGACAAGGCGGCAAAATTTGCGGAGGCCGGAAAGAAGGCGCAAATCGCTTGGGGTTGGATGGCAGATCGCAAACGTACTGGAACTGGAGGAAAAGGCGGAGCCCTAGATGCGCTAGAAAGTGCGCCGGGGCAATCAATGTTAGACAATGAGAGATTTTTCGACCCAACCGCAACTCCAAGCTGGATGTCGCAATTATCGAACCAGCAGGGCTCACTTTACAGCGGAACCAGTCAGGGCTTGGAACTGGTAAAAATTCAGACGGATCAGAATGAGGCTCTGAAAGAAGCGTCGACACTTTATGACGATGCGCGAACGAAGCTACAAAAATTTAATGACGAAATGAACAAACTTGTTGCGGTTTCCAACGCTACGCATATGAGTCAAGAGCAGTTTCGCGCAGACGCGGCCAAGATAGGAGAGACGCTCGACAAGAGTTCTAAGGCATATGCACAACTGGGCAACGAAATCGGAAAGACGCTCATGTCAAGCGAGCTATTTAGTAAGAAATGGTCGGAGGCCTTAAAGAAGGTACTCGACGACATCGTGAAACTCATTCTCCAGATGTACGTCTTCAAAACACTGGCAGACTCGATGGGCGGCAAGAATGGCGGATTCTTTGGGCAACTCTTCGCTGGCATGGCCGGATTGAGCGGCAAAGCTTCTGGTGGTCCAGTCTCCAGCGGGATGTCTTACATAGTCGGCGAACAAGGCCCGGAACTCTTCACGCCCGGATCATCGGGCGCGATCACTCCAAATGGAGCGATGGGCGGCACAACCAACCACTATTATGATCAGCGCGGCGCGATTGTTACCGACGATCTAGTCCGGAAGGGACAGCTCGCCAGTGCCATGCGATTTACGGAGAGTCGATCGATTGCGCGCTCTGTTGCGGCGACGGCTCAGTTAGCAGCGAGGAGATAAGCGAGCCCCCGTTTACAGCTTTTTTCATAATGTGGCAAAACTTGGGCATGGCCTACTACGTCGCGCAAGAAGTCTCTCGCCCACCCTTACAGCACTTCGAAACGCGAAGCGGTTCCGCTCGATCCATCGGCATGCCCGCGCAGCTCCTATGCCGTCGCATGATCCAACAGGCCTACCACGACGCGCTAACGTGCGGGCCGGATGGTCGGCCTACCGCGGGAGCTCTTGACGCCTGGGCGTGGCTGGCAGCGCGCACGGACTGGACGCTGCGTTCGGGGCCAATACCGCCAGAGGATGCGCGTCAGGAGTTTGGCGGAACGTTTGAGTGGGCATGTCGATGGCTGGAAGAGGATCCGAGCGCGATCAGGGAGCACGGACTGCCACCGCCCCGCCCGGTGGTGTTCGTAAAGAGACCGCGAGATCGGGAGTGGGTCCGGGGCATGCCAGAAATTAAGCGGCGGTGGGAAGTTCAGGCGTCGCGAGGGCGGCGCGCCGAGAGCGCCATGCCCGTCGATAGCGTCGGCTAGCTTCCCGATTTTTCAGTTTATGAAGCTCACATAAAGACTTGCCTTGCTCGGCGACGTCCGGGCACTGCGAACACAAAACCGGGCCAGCCATCAGACTCTTAGGGTTAACCGATTCCAGCGGCAACCTGAGTTGGTTAGCCTTTCCTGACACCCTCGGATGGCACCGAAAATAGATTTTCTTCACCGACTCAATGCTGACGTGCGTGTAAAGCTCCGTGGTAGAGATGTCGACATGTCCGAGAACTTCCTGCACAACGCGAAGATTGGCTCCGCCCTCCATCAAATGCGTGGCGCATGAATGCCGAAGCATGTGTGGGCTAACGTGAATGCCGATTTTCTGAGAGAGTTTTTTTACGATATGCCAGACCGCTTGCCGCGTGAGGCTTTCGCCCGAGGAACTGATAAAAAGCAAGTCAGAGAAGTCACGGCGTCGGGCGAGATACTTGGTTAGAGCATCCGCTGCCAGATGACCAAAGGGAACGATTCGTTCCTTGTCGCCCTTCCCTCGGATTACGATGGACCGTTCGATCAGATTCAGACGGGTCAACAGGGCATCCGTGATTTCGGACACTCGCATACCACTGGCATACATGAGTTCTAGGATTGCGAGATCGCGCGCTCTACGGAACGCCCGGGCAGGCGCGTGGCCCGTTCGCGGTTCCTCCGTCTCTCTCTCTAGTAAGGCCGCCATTTCGGAAACCGTCAGAGCTTTGGGTAGTGTCCGGCCGATCTTGATCGCCCCGACTCCCCACATCGGGTCGGATTGGATTACGCCGTCGATCAATAGGAATCGAAAAAAGTGACGGAAGGTAGCCACCATGCGTCGCACGGAGCGGGGCTTACGCTCAGCCAAGAGCTTCTCTATAAACTTGCCTATGTCGTCACGCCGAGCGGTGACGAGTTGACGGCTGCCGAGGAACCGGGCCAGTTGCACCAGGTCATTGCGATACGCCGAAATCGTGAGAGGGGACAGCCCTTTTTCGACGGTGATGTACTGGAAGAAACGCGTCTGCGCGTCTACAGGCACGTTGCGCGGGGCAGCGGTTAAACTGGTTGAAGCCATTTGAAGCCCTCCATTGGTTCAAGTGGTCAGGCGTCTGGTCGAACTTCATTCGGCTAGGCGCCGCTTGCTAGCATACGCCTCAATTCAGAAGAGTGCCTCGCCAGGTACGCCCAAGCGACTTATTGCGGCGCCTAGGGGAGAGGCGGCCCGAGTCCGCGCGGTAGCAAACCGGTAGCAAACTCAGAACTTGGAATTGTTACCGCTTGTTTTAGATAGTAAAAATGGTGCGCCCGGAGAGAATCGAACTCC
>PLBX01000011.1:0-528 GCA_003135495.1 Acidobacteriaceae bacterium
GACGTGACCTGGCAGAGGATACGAACGGCGATGGGAACACAGAACGGGAAATCGGAAATTAGAAATGACAAATGACAGATGAGAAGCGCTTAGAGCTTCGTTTTCCCGAATTGGTTCTTTAGTTCGAATCCAAGGTCAAATGTTTGGCAATAAGACGCATAAGTTTGCTTGCAGAACTGCAATGTCTTGCAGTGACGAAAATATCTCCTGCTTTCGATTGACCCCATAAATACTGAGTGTTATAAACACTGAGCCTCCCCAAGGTTTTTGTCTCCCCCCAGGATTTTTTATTTTTTCAAGCCCACGTCATTTTCTGTCTGTGCGTCGATTGTGACCAGGCCCTCCCCCAATTTTTGATTTGAGCAATTTGAACTAGGAGAGATACACCATGAGCCGAAGCATGGCTGCGAAGTGTTTTTTCCTGCTCGTTCTTGTTATGGGGTTCGCTGGCATCGCGCTGGCACAGGACAGCAGTGGCATTAATTTCAGCTTTCAAGGCTGCAGGAACGATGGCAGCATCACTCTTCC
>PLBX01000011.1:569-798 GCA_003135495.1 Acidobacteriaceae bacterium
CTGGATATTTGACTAACTCGGGTCACGCGGGATACGACATCATTTCCGTCCCTACGCTCAATACCTCTCTCTCCGACGCGAGTTGTACAGCCCTTTCAGCGGGACCGCAAACCATTGGCCCATCGGTGACCTATGGCCAGGGTGGCGATAAAGAAACCATCTTGCGAAACCTCACGATCGAGCAGTACGGAAGGTCGAACTGCGTGTATGACTGGTACCAACGTTTGGC
>PLBX01000011.1:889-3863 GCA_003135495.1 Acidobacteriaceae bacterium
GTTGAGAACACCGATCACGACTGGGCAGTAACCAAGACCGCTCCTAGCCAGGTTATGTTTCCCAACGTCTGCAGCCTCAACCAGACCTCGAATCCGATCCAGGTGACGGTGAGCTGGCAGTACTTACCGGCCGACCCCTACAACATCTCGGTGAGCAGCACCGTAGCGGTTAGCAACAACACCCATCGTCCGCTCAACGTCAGCATTACTGACAACATCTATTCCGGTTCCGACCAGACGATTCAAATCGGCTCAGAAACTGGGTCCGTGACCAATCTGGCGCCCAACACGCAAGGCATCAATGTACCTTTGACCCCTTCGTCATTGAAGACTCCGATTGGTCCCACGACGTTCAATGATGTTGCCGCCGCGACCTTCACGGATCCGGTACTTGGCGACACCTTCCCCGGAACGGCCACCGCCCAGACAGGGGTTTCCGACAACGGCGGTCAAGTGTACGATCTCGATTCAACTATTAACGACACCGAGACTCTCACGGGGTCCGTCCTGGCGTTTTCGACCGATTCATTTGCCCCCGCTATTGGAACCTTCGATAACGGCTACATCGCCGGAACCGAGGGGACTGCTCCGGTGTCATGGACGTCGAACTCGCAAAGCGGAAGTGGTTCGGTAACCTTCAACAAATCGATTTACTTCACCGGCGGATTGGGAGTGCTCACGTCGGGCGATCTCTCGGACACAGCGACGCTCACTGGCTCTGATTTCGCAACGACAGGACTGCAACGGACATATTCCGCAGACGTCAAAATTGTGACCGATGCGCGGGTCACGCTGACCATCCAAAAGAATGTTGACTTCGCTCCGGCAAGTGGCTCGCAGACGTTTAACTTCCACGTTAAAACGTCAGCGACCGCGACTAACGACGTCACGACCGCGAGCATCACCTTTAACTGGCCGACTGACGGAACTTCGAAAACGGTAGTGGTGCCGGATCTGGCTGCGGGCAGCTACTACGTAACCGAGGATTCGGCGACGGGCTGGACTTACGATGCCAGCAACAGCACTCCGCAAACTACGATCACACTGCCGTCATGCGGTGGCAATGTGGTGATTGCTAACAAGCATCAGGCGCAGGACCTAACTGTCTCGAAGACGGCGATTGCGACCTATAGCCGCAAGTATGACTGGTCTATCACGAAGAACGTGGACAAGACGACAGTCGACACGACGGCGGGGAGCAACGCTACATTCAATTACACGGTTGGCGTTACTCAGACCGGGATTGAGGACAGCAATTGGCAGGTCGCTGGAGTTATCAGCGTGACCAATCCGAATGCGGCGCAGGACTTCACGGGCGTCAATGTTTCCGATCTCATTGACAACGGCGGGAACTGCGCGGTGGATAGTTTCGGCGGAACGGTTCCTGCTGGACAAACCGTCAGCCTCAACTACGTTTGTTCTTACACGTCCGCGCCAAGCGTACTGAGTGGCATCAACACGGGTTCAGCTACCTGGAGCGCCACTGCCATGGGAAGTCCCGATGGCTCTGCGTCCGGAACTGCCACTTATGTTTTCGGAGCTCCGTCAACGCTGGTCAACCAGACCATTACTGTGCAGGACACGTTTAACGGGACCACTACCACGTTGGGAACGGTGACGGCGACCAATCCGCCAGCGGCCCCAGCCGGCGCCAGTTTCCAGTACTCTCACACGGTCCCGGCGCCTCGCGGCACGTGCACCACATTCAACAACACCGCTACGATCGTCCAGACCGGCCAAACTGCTGGCCGCTCAGTTCAAGTTTGCGGCGGAGCTGACGTGACCCTTTCGGTCACAGCTACTCCGCAGTTCACGCGCACGTTCAGCTGGAACATACAGAAGGGCGTGAATAAAACTTTCATCAACAACCCGGGTACGGCGGCACACATTTTAGTGTGGCAAACCAAGGGCTATGTGGACAGCGGCTGGCAGGTTTCAGGAGTCGTAACCGTAACCAATCCGAACGACTGGGAGAGCATTCCGGTCGTGCTTGGCGATACGATCACTGGGCTGGGCACCTGCTCCCTGACCGGCGGTTCAAGCGTGACTCTGGCTCCGGGGCAGTCGGTGCCGGTGGCTTACGTTTGCACATATCCGGCACTCCCCAGTCCGCCCAGCGGGACCGATACGGCCACAGCAACCTGGGACAAAAATGCTTCGAACACTCCCGACGGTTCGGCTACCAGCATGGCCAACTTCACCTTCACTGGCCCGACTAATCTAGTTAATCAGACGGTGACGCTGACCGAATCGTTCAACAATCAAGCACCTGTAACCGTGGGTACAGTCACGGCGACGCTGGTTAAACCATGGGCGTCGGTATCGTTCTTCGAAAATCCGATCCTGAACTTCCCAGCGTCGGGATGCGTGAGCGAACCGAACGTGTCAATGCTGCCTCCGACCAGTCTTACGTCGTCTGAAACCATTACGCTTTGCACATCGATCAAGACTGGCGCAAAGTCTGCGGGTTACTGGGGACTTTATCAGGGGAAAACAGTCATCCTGAAAAGTGCTGCTACGGCGGGCGTCTGCAATGTTGGGACCTGGCTGTTGAACGATGCTCCATTCCAGGATTTGTCGCCAACTGCTTCCTGTTCGCAAGTGCAGACTTATGTAAGTGGAGTTTTCAGTGCGGCTAGTTCCTCTGTTCTGAGCGAGCTGAAGATGCAAGCTCTGGCCACGGCGTTGAATGTTTATTTCAGCGATCCGGGGCTGGGCGGGAACCTGATCAGCGCGCCAGCGCCGATTGGCAATTACTCGATCGATTTAACCCACGTGTGCGCGATGACAGATTCGGGCACCGGGACTGGAGTCTGCACAGCCACGGTAAGCGATTCGAGCAGTGCCTTCGGTGGCGTGACGCCACTGACTGTGTCGCAGATGCTCACCACGTCTTCCAGCTTCTCGAATGCGGGTGGAACGGCTTGGTATGGCAGCACGGCGTTGCAGGCACTGGCGAAGAACGCCTTCGATG
>PLBX01000046.1 GCA_003135495.1 Acidobacteriaceae bacterium
GCTCCGGGCACGTTCGCGATCTGATTGCGAACCGTAAATTGACCCAGATCGTGTAACTCCGTCTCATTCAGCCCTTCGCCTTTCAGCGTAATAAGACAAACCGGCAGGCTGGAGGCGTCGAACTTCAGCACCACGGGAGGCAGCGTGCCGGGCGGCAAGCGCCGCAGTTGTGCCATGGCGAGGTTTGAAATGCCACTTACTGCGGCGTCAGGATTAGTGCCAGGCTGGAAATAAATCTTGACCAGACTTACTCCAGTTAGTGATCGCGATTCGATGTGATCGATGCCGCTGCCCAGGGTAAAGAATCTTTCGAAGGGATTGGTGATGTTCGCTTCAATCTGCTCCGGCGGCATTCCGGAGTAAAACGTCGCGACTACTACCACGGGAATATTGATGTTGGGAAACAAGTCGACGGGCATTCGCNNGCGAAGCCCGACATCGTTAGTGAGTTTCCATTGAGCGCTGGCAATCTCGGGTCAGTTGCGGACTAAGTTCTAGAGCGTTTCTTACTCTCTCCCTCATGCGACGGTCTCCGTTGACTCGCGCTCTTCGTTGCGGTGCATAATGAGGTATGCAGCCGGAACGAGAAAAAGGGTCACGATAAAAGAGAGGCTGAGTCCGCCGATAATCGCGCGGGCCAGAGGCGCATACTGTTCACTCCCGGCATCAAGTGCAAGAGCCATTGGAATGAGGCCGAGCAAGGTCGCAAAGGTCGTCATCATGATGGGGCGAAGCCGAACATGGCAGGCATTTTTTAGTGCGTCGAGCACTGACTGTCCCTGCCGCCTAAGTTCGCGAGTAAACTCCACGATCAGAATCGAATCGGAAACCACGATGCCGACCATCATCATGACGCCCATAAGGGACATGACGTTCACGGTGGTGTGAGTCATGAGCAAGAAAAGAATGACACCGGTGAAACCGGGCGGCACGGCGAGCAGGATAAGAAATGGATCTTTTACCGACGCGAACTGCGCCATCAGAATCAGGTACACCAGAATGATCGAAAGCAGCAGGCCGAGGCTGAAGCTTTTGAACGATTGCCGCATTCCCTCAACTGAGCCGCGCATGGTAACGCGGACATTAGCCGGCAACGTAGTGGCCTCGATAGCCCGCTGCACTTGTTTTGCAAGGCCGCCAAGATCTTCGCCTGCCGGGGATACGTAGACATCGAACACGCGGCGGAGCTGGTAATGGTCGACCTCGGTGGGCGTATTAATCGTCTTAATGTCAGACACGGCGTTGAGTTCGGTAGGGTTGACATTTCCTGCCGACCGTAAAGGAATGTTCTGCAGGTCCAACAAGGATTTGACCTGCGAATCGGTGTACTGAACTGTCAGCATGTAGTTATTGCCATTGTTGGGATCGACCCAGTAACTGGGAGCAATCATGCTGTTCGAGCTAAGAGCGGTAATAACATTGTCGACCGCTTCTTGCGATGAAAGGCCGAGTCGCGACGCCATCTCGCGAGAAACATTGAGCTGAATGCCTGGGTAATCGAGATCCTGGGGAATGAGCACATCGCTGACGGATTTAAGTTCCTTAATTTTCTTGGCCAGATTCGAGGCGGCGTTCAGCGCTTCCCGCATATTGTTTCCACTGACTTGTATGTCGATTGGGGCGGGCAGTCCAAGATTTACGATGGAATCGACCAAGCCTCCGGTCTGAAAGTAAGTGGACAACTCGGGTAAGTCGGATGCCAGCTTCTTTCGCACGCGATCCATGTAAGTAAAGCTACTAAGGGCGTGATCTTCTTTAAGGCTGACCTGGACAAAGGCGGTGTGCTGGGCTGAGTTACTCGTGTAGATTGCTGAAAAATCGGGAGTGATACCGATATTGGACACGATCATCCGCAAATCGGACGGAGGCACAACTTGACGTATTACCGATTCGACGCGACTGATGTATTGATCGGTCAGCTCAAGGCGCGTGCCGGTCGGAGCTTTGACGTTAATCACAAACTGGCCAGGATCGGTACGCGGAAAGAATGCAACTCCCAGAAAAGGGCTAAGGGCCAGACTCAGGCAGAAGGTGCCCATAATAATTGCGACGGTCAACTTCGGGCGCTCAAGGCTGGCTTTCAGAGCCCGATCATAGCGGGTTAAAAGGGCGTCGTAACCCCTGTTAAATGGTCCCAGCAAGCGCTGCAGCAAGCCTGGGTGCTCGCCATGTTCTCCGACCTCATGGGCAGTTTTGATAAAGCGCGCACAGAATAAAGGGACAACGCTCATCGCGACGAAATAGGAAGCTGCCAGGGAAAGCACGACTCCAAGAGCAAGGGCGGTAAACAGAAAGCGGCTAACTCCATATAGAAATACTACGGGGAAGAAGACGATAGCGGTGGTAAGGGTCGCGGCGAGGACAGCCAATGCGACTTCGCTTCCACCTTTTTCGGCGGCGTGGGCTGCCTCTTCGCCCATTTCGAGATGGCGGAAGATGTTTTCGAGCACGACGACGGAGTTATCGATCAGGCGGGAAAGCACGAGGGCAATACCGCCGAGAACCATGGTATTAATTGTTCCGCCTGTGGCATCGAGGGCCAGGAATGCGGCCAGGCACGATAGCGGGATAGAAAGCATGACGGAGAAAGTTCCGCGAATGCTGCCGAGAAAAAGCAAAACCATGACGGCGGTTAGAAGCAGTCCGATGCCGCCCTCGCGCAACACGTTCCAGATGGCAGTCTTAACATAGATGGACTGATCGAACACGACCTTAGTCACTAACGACTTTGGGACGTCAAGCAAGTCGCCGACGGCCGCCTTAATTCCGTTCACGATTGCAATCGTGTTGCTGTTGCCGCCTTGTTTCAGAATCGGAAGATAGACTGATTTCTGCCCGTCCACCCGCACTATATTGGTTTGAATAGCGGCCGCATCTTCCGCGTGGCCGACATCGGCCACCATCAGTTCTGAGTTATTTTCCGACTTCAGCGGCAGGCGATTGATTTCCTCCGTCGTCGGCAACTGGCTGTTGGTGTAAATGTTGTAGTCTTTCGGGCCGATCCTTACATCGCCAGCGGGCAGAATCGTGTTGGCCTGGTTGACGGTGCGAACCACATCCATCAGGCTCAACTGATGAGCTTGTAATTTCACGGGATCGACATACACCTGGATCTGACGGTATTTGCCGCCGAAGGGCTGTGGAACGGAGGCTCCGGGCACGTTCGCGATCTG
>PLBX01000376.1 GCA_003135495.1 Acidobacteriaceae bacterium
ACAGGATATCTTTGTCCTTGACAGCGCCTTCGCTCTTATCGAGGGGCACCCCCGGTGTATTTACGCCAACGAGATCAAAGACGTGGCCACCTGCGTAGGGGCCACTTCTCAAACGCGAGAAGTGGCGCACCCCCAGTTGTTTTTGAGCGTACTTTAAAAACAACTGGGGTTACACTTCCGCGGGAGAACTGGCCACTCGCCTATNNTATGTTTTACTTCACAAGAAAATGTGCTCTCACGCATATCGCTTACAATGCCTCTTCCATGACTGTTGCGGTTCGTTCTTTCGCGAAGATTAATTTCGGGCTCTACATTGGCGCCGCGCGGGCCGACGGCTTCCATGAGCTGCGGACTATCTATCAGACGATCGCTTTGCATGACGTAATTCGACTGAGTGTTGGGCGCGGGAGTGGGATTGAAATTCGCTGCGATGATGCGCGGGTTCCGCTGGATTCTTCGAACACTTGCTATCGCATGGCTGAGCTTGTACTGCGCGAGCTTGGGGTTAAGAGCAGAGTCTCGATTGAAATCGAGAAGCGGTTGCCGGTTCAGGGCGGGCTGGGCGCGGCTTCTTCGAATGCGGTGGCTACGATGATCGCTTTGCAGCGGGCGCTGGGGAAAAAACTTTCGGCTGCGGCGCGGCTGAAAATTGCGGCTCAAGTGGGATCGGATTTGCCGTTGTTTCTGGTGGGTGGGACGGTACTGGGGGTGGGGCGGGGGGAGGAAGTTTATCCTGTGGGCGATCTGCCGGTGTTGCCTCTGGTGATTGTCACACCGGAGCTTGGGGTATCGACGCCTCGG
Source organism: Acidobacteriaceae bacterium (assembly GCA_003135495.1). Lineage (GTDB taxonomy): Bacteria > Acidobacteriota > Terriglobia > Terriglobales > Acidobacteriaceae > Acidiflorens. Next base: position 802 of record PLBX01000376.1, read on the forward strand.
GCGTTCGCGGATTGGGATGCGGTTGTTGAGAGTGGGGCCGAGCTGGGCTGGGCTTGGACCCTTCGACTTCGCTCAGGGCAGGCTCGCGAGGGCGCCCGTCCCCACACGGGCACTGCTACCGAGCTGCGCTCGGCCGGCCGGACGAATGCGTCCGCCGCTACGCGATTGACGGGGTTGGCGGGCTCCGATAGACTGTTTGAGGTTGGCTGCTTGCTTTCTAGCTGGCTGACTGGTTCCGATAACACTGCTTCGAAAAAAAGTGGTTACCCCAACACCGGTGCTTCCGCAAAAGGTGGGAGCCGGGCCGGAAAATTGCTTTCCGACCTTGTCCGTACCGGGATTGAAAACGACTTCGAGAAAGTCGTCTTTCCTCAATATCCCGAATTGCGAGACATAAAAGGTGCGCTGGAGCGTGCGGGTGCGAAGTATGCCTCGCTGTCTGGTTCTGGGTCGACTTTGTATGGGATTTTCCGGTCGCGAGCCGACGCTGCGAAGGCGGCAAAGAGTCTGCAAAAGCAGGGCGTAAAGGCAGTGGCGACCAGTACGTTGACGCGGCAGCGGTATTGGAAGGCAGTCGTTGGTCGTTAGTCGTTAGTCGTTCTGTCGTTGCTCGCGGTTCGCTGTTCGTCGTTCGCTAATCTCGATAGCTGTTGGGCATCGGTTCTGGGGTATGATTTAGGGGCCAGCCAACAGATTGTGCCAATTGGGCCGTCGACTAATGGTAGGTCAAGTGCCTTTGGAGCACTTTGTCTAGGTTCGAATCCTAGCGGCCCAGCCAGATCAACAAGTTCTCAGCTGTCAGTCTTCAGTTCTCAGTAAGGGCACTGAACGTTTGACGCTGAGAACTGAAAACCGGGAATCCGAGAACTGAAATCTATGGCCACAGTTGCAACCACAACCGTTGAGAAGACCGTAGAAAAAACGACCGCCGCACAGCCGACCGCGGAAAAAAAGCCGATCGTCGACGAGAAAACAGAACGCAAACCGCAGCGTGCCCGGGTCGACGACAGGTTCAAAGTTTTTTGCGGAACCGCGAACGAAGCGCTCTGCGATGACGTTTGCAATTTTCTTGGACTGACGCGCGGACAGGCTCTGGTGACGCGCTTTAAGGATGGCGAAGCGTACGTGCAGATCCAGGAGAACGTGCGCGGCGCTGATGTGTTTGTGATGCAGCCCACTTGCCAGCCGGTGGACATGCATCTGATGGAACTGCTGTTGATGATGGACGCGCTCAAGCGCGCTTCGGCTCGGCGTATTACGGCGGTGATTCCCTATTACGGGTATGCGCGCCAGGATCGTAAAGACAAGCCGCGGGTACCGATATCGTCGAAGCTGGTGGCTGATCTGCTGACGACCGCGGGAGCTGATCGAGCGCTGGTGGTTGATCTGCATGCGCCGCAGTTGCAGGGATTTTTTAATATTCCGGTGGATCATCTTTTTGCTTCGCCGGTGCTGGTTGACTACTTCAAGAAGCTGGAGTTGCCGAACTTGACCGTGGTTTCGCCGGATGCGGGTGGCGTGGAACGGGCGCGCTTCTTCGCGAAGAAAGTGGATGCTCCCATTGCGATCGTCGATAAGCGGCGCGTGGAAATGAATGTGGCGGAAGTGATGAACGTGATCGGCGACGTGAATGGCCGGACTTGTCTGATCATCGACGACTTGATTGATACGGCGGGAACGCTGGTCAAGGTGGCGCAGGCTCTGATGGCGAGTGGCGCAAGCACGGTGTATGCGTGCTGCACCCACGCTGTGCTTTCAGGGCAGGCGGTGGAGAATCTTTCGGAGTCTCCGATCACCGAGGTGGTGGTGACGGACACTATCCCGCTGAGTGAAGCGGCAAAGCAGAGTTCGAAGATCAAGGTACGATCAATTGCAGGGCTGATTGGACGGGCAATTCAGTCGATACACGAAGAGACTTCGGTGAGCAGGTTATTTATTTAGTGGGCGCTATTCGCTGATCGCTGTTCGCCATTAGTAACGGGGTGCGAATAGCGAATCGCGAACGGCGAAAAGCGATTTAACGAAGGACGGACTGGAATTATGGCAACAGCAACGGATATCAGCATTTTGGAAGCGCAGAAGCGGGAGCCCGGAACTAAAGGGGCGGCTCGGCGGGTGCGGGTCGCGGGAAAGATTCCCGCGGTTATTTATGGCGCGGGCAAGGAAGCGTCTTCGGTGGCGGTCGATCCGCGGCAGGTATTGCGCATTCTCAAGTCAGAGAGCGGCCACAATACGATTTTCGATTTGGCGCTCGATAGCGATCGTGTTAAAGCGATGATCGTGGACTGGCAGTTTGAGCCCATCAAAGGCACGCTGCTGCACGTGGATTTGCAGCGCATCGCCATGGACAAGCGGCTTACGGTTACAGTGCCGGTTGTGCTTAAGGGCGAGCCTGCGGGCGTGAAGACGGAGGGCGGCATTCTTGAGCAGTTGACGCGTGAGATCGAGATTGAGTGTCTACCTGCTGACATTCCGAAAAATATCGAAGTGGATGTTAGCCATCTCGTCTTCGGCGTGGAAGTTCGCGTGAAAGATCTTCCGCATAACCCGAAGCTGAAGTTCCTCACTGACGAAGATCAGATGATCGCGCACATCACGACTGTGAAGGAAGAAGTGGTTGCGGCTCCTGAAGCAGTGGCGGATGCGACGGCGACTCCAGCTGAGCCTGAAGTTATTAAGAAGGGTAAGCAGGAGACCGAGGGTGAGGAAGGCGAGGGCGATGCCAAGGGTAAGGGCAAGCCCGCCGAGAAGGCTGAAAAGTCTGAGAAGAAAGAGAAGAAATAGAGCTGGCGTGGTAGCGAGGCTCTGCCTCGCTTGGACGGGCGAGTCGCCCGTCC
>PLBX01000072.1 GCA_003135495.1 Acidobacteriaceae bacterium
ATCATTGAGACATTGAATCATTGGCCCCTCCAAGGCGGAATGACAACCGGAAGGGCTTGCATTGATTCAATCACTCAATCACTCAATGCTTCATTGTCTCAATGATTTCTTGCCAAGTGTTCCTGGCGCACGTCGTTCGCAGTGAAGATGGACACGAACGGCGCCGTCCCCGCCGCCTTCTCCACATTCGGACGTCCCTTGGCCTCTTCGCGCTCCACCAGGCACATCACGCCGGCAACTTCGAATCCGAACTCGCGGGCCGCTTCAATCGCCTGCACTGTGGATGCCCCGGTGGTGCAAACATCGTCCACAATCACGACGCGCGCGCCCTTTTCGCGGAAGCCTTCAATGCGCTGCCCGGTGCCGTGCTGCTTCTCGGCCTTGCGAACCAGAAAGCCGTCCAACTCGCCGCTCACCACCGACACCGCAACCACAATCGGATCTGCTCCCATGGTGAGTCCGCCGATGGCTTCGGGCTCCCAACTTTGCTCGCGGATGGCCTCTAGAAATACTTCACCGGTCAGTTGCGCCCCGCGGGCATCGAGTGTGGTGGTGCGGCAATCGATGTAGTAGTCACTGCTGGCGCCAGAAGAAAGTTTGAAATCTCCAAGTCGAAATGATTGCCGCGCCAGGATTTTTAAGAGCTCTTGTCGTGCTAAGGACATGAATTTCTAAGATAGCAGAATAGCAGCTCTCAGCTTTCAGTTGTCAGCTATCAGTTAAACCGGCTTTTACTGATAGCTGACAACTGAAAGCTGAGAGCTGGAATTCATTGATTCAGTTTTTCCAGATGTCGAAATCCGTCGGTGGCGACGAACATAGCTAGGGTCAGTGTGCCGTTGTAGGCCATGTGTATTACCACTCCCGCCGCTACCGAGTTTGTTTTCGCTCTTACCACGGTTATGACCATGCCCACTAAGAAGATCACTAACACCGGTCCCCAGGAAAACATTAGCTGCGCGCCATGCAGCAGCGCGAAACCTAGCGCCGTCAAAAATATGGCGATTGGCATTCCTATGCTTCGCGCCAGCACTGGATAAAGGAAACCTCGGAAAAATAGTTCCTCCATCAGCGGAGCCAGCGTGATGCTGAGAATTCCTAGCGCCCAGGCTTCGGCGGGAGTTTGAAAGAAACTATCGATAGGCAGCTCTTTGGGAATGGGCAAGAAATGAGCTAGCGCTTGCAGGGCCAGCGATAGTACGAATCCGCTTAGCACGTACACGAGCACGTTCGACGGCCAGTTCCAGTGGAGGGCGGCGAGAAAATCTGGGCGGCGTCGCTCCCGGGTGACTAGCACGTACATGTAGGAGAGAACTAAAAGATACGCGAGTGATTGTCCGGCAACCATCACCAGCGGGACGCGGGCTAAGTCTCCTAAAGTGCGATGTGGAGAAAGAATCGCCCGTGCCGCTAGCAAGACGGTGAAGACTCCTACGAAGAGGGCGACGATGGTGAGGCAGATAAGGCGAGCTACGTCCCACCCGTTCCATGCCGGGTCGGGCAGCGCTACTACTGAAACTTCTGGGAGTGCGGGGATTGAGATCTGCGCCGAGTTTTGCTCGGCTTGGATCCAGTATGGGGACGGGCGACCTCGCCCGTCCGCTAGATCGGCATCGCGATCTGCGCCGCGACCGGGATCGGACAAATCGTCTGGCGGAAGGCTCATGCGAGCGCCTCGGCTGCGGGCATTGGCCGGCTTTTTTCCGCGCCGTTTTTGGATGTGCCCTTTGCTGAGCCATTCTTCGCCGCGTTCTTTGATGACCCGTTGAAATATTCGACTAGCGCCTGGCCTGTGTAGGATTTCTTTACTCTCGAAACTTGTTCCGGGGTGCCCTGGGCGATGATGCGGCCGCCTTCTTCTCCCCCTTCGGGGCCGAGATCGAGGATCCAATCGGCATTACGAATCACATCGAGATTGTGCTCGATAATAATGACCGTGTTTCCTAAATCGGTTAGACGATGCAGCACGTCCAGCAATTTGCGTACGTCGTCAAAGTGTAAGCCGGTGGTTGGCTCGTCTAACAGGTAAAGAGTTTTTCCGGTTTGGCGTTTGCTCAATTCGCGGGCCAGTTTGATGCGCTGCGCTTCTCCGCCGGAGAGAGTCACCGCAGATTGGCCGAGATGAATGTATCCCAGGCCGACGTCAACCAAAGTTTGCAGCTTTTGTTTTACCTGCGGAATATTTTCGAGAATCTGCAAAACATCTGACACCGGAGTCTCTAACAAGTCGGCAATCGAATAACCGTTGTAGCACACGGACAAAGTTTCATGGTTGTAGCGGCGGCCTCCGCAGACTTCGCATTGTACGTACACGTCGGGGAGAAAATTCATTTCGATGCGGCGCTGGCCCCCTCCCAGGCAAGCTTCGCAGCGTCCGCCGGAAACGTTGAAGGAGAAGCGTCCGGGCTTGTAGCCGCGCTCGCGCGATTCCGGAAGCATGGCGTAGAGATCGCGCACGGCTGCGAAGATTCCGGTATAGGTCGCTGGGTTGGAGCGCGGCGTGCGGCCGATGGGCGATTGATCGATGCGAATCACCTTGTCGATCAGTTCGGCTCCGACGATGGCTTTGTGTGCTCCGGGTTCTTCGCGCGAACGATAAAGCTGCTTGGCCAGCGAGCGGTAGAGGATGTCATTGACGAGAGTTGATTTGCCGGACCCGGAGACGCCAGTGACAACTGTCATTACCCCTAGAGGAAATGTGACGTCGAGATTTTTTAGATTATTTTCGCGCGCCCCGAGAATCGATATCGATTTCCCGTTTGGACTTCGTCGTTCGGGCAGCATGGCGATCTGCTGGCGTCCGGAAATATAAGCGCCCGTGAGAGACGCGGGCGACGCCATGATTTCTGCTGGCGTGCCGCTCGCCACCAGTTCGCCACCGTGACGTCCGGCACCCGGGCCAAGGTCGATGACATAGTCGGCGCGGCGGATAGTTTCTTCATCGTGCTCGACTACTAAGACGGTATTGCCGAGATCGCGCAAATTTTCGAGTGCTGCTAAAAGGCGCCCGTTGTCGCGATGGTGGAGTCCGATAGATGGTTCGTCGAGCACATACAAAACGCCGCGCAGTTTCGATCCAATTTGCGTCGCCAGCCTTATGCGCTGCCCTTCGCCGCCGGACAGCGTGGCGGCGGAGCGGCCGAGCGACAGGTAGCCAAGTCCGACATCGTAGAGGAATTGCAGGCGCTCGGTGATTTCGTGAAGGATCCGTGCGGCGATGGTCAGTTCCCTTCCTGCAAGTTTAATTTTTTTCGCGGCTTCGAGGGCGCGGGAAATTGGCAAGCTGGTGAAATCGGCGATCGACATGCCGTTCACTTTCACAGCCAAACTCTCAGGGCGCAGACGCTTGCCGTGACAGACTGAACACTCGGTGGCCGACATGAAATCCATCAGGTATTCGCGATAAGTATCGGAAGTCGACGACTCGAGATTTTGCCGCAGATAGCCGAGAATTCCCATGAATCCAGTTTTGCCGCCGCGCTGCGCTTCTCCGTTCAGCAGCAGATTCTGAATCTTGTCGGGAAATTTTTCGAACGGAGTTGCCAGGTCGATACCGTACGCCTGCGCCACCAACTTCAAACTGTGAATCAGATTTTGCGATGCCGATCCTGGCCCGAGGCCGCCGTCAAGCAGCGGCTTTGACCAATCTACAATTACTTTTCCCGGATCAAGATCATAGCGGCTCCCCAGCCCGTGGCATTCGGGGCAAGCTCCATATGAGCTGTTAAACGAAAACGATCGCGGCTCAAGTTGCGGAACGCTGATACCGCAATCAGGACAGGCTAAACGCGAGGAGTAGAGGGTTTCTTCTCCGTTAACTACAGACACCAGAACTAGCCCTCCGCCCAATTTCATCGCGAGCGCGACCGACTGCTCCAGGCGAGTTTCGATTCCGGGCTTCACCAGCAAACGATCGATGACGACTTCGATGGTGTGATTCTTGCGCTTGTCGAGGCGCGGCGGATCGTCAAGCGGGCAAAGGTCGCCGTCGATGCGCGCGCGCACAAAGCCGTCGCGCGCAAGTTTCTCCAGCTCCTGGCGGTACTCGCCCTTCCTGCCGCGCACGATGGGCGCGAGGATCATCACGCGGTCGTCGGTCTTGGCCAGTTCGCCGTGCAGGATCGAGCGCACGATCTGGTCCGTGGACTGGCGCGAGATGGGCTTGTCGCATTTCGGGCAGTGCGGTGTGCCAATCGAGCTGTAGACCACGCGCAGATAATCGTAGATTTCAGTGATCGTCCCAACCGTCGAGCGCGGCGATCGCGTGGTCGTCTTCTGTTCAATGGCGATTGCCGGAGAGAGACCTTCGATCGAGTCCACTTCCGGCCGCTCCATCTGGTCGAGGAATTGCCGCGCGTAGGCCGAAAGCGATTCGACGTACCGGCGCTGGCCCTCGGCGTAAATCGTGTCAAAGGCGAGCGACGATTTGCCCGAGCCGGAAAGCCCGGTGATGACGGTCAGCGTGTTGCGTGGGATTTCCAGGCTGATGTTCTTGAGGTTATGCTGGCGCGCGCCTCGGATCGCTATTTTCGTCAGGCCCATATTGCGAAGACCGCCCCCACTGCCGGCCCAGCACACGGCGGGTAAAATACACCCATCGTAACCTCACAACGTAGCAGGCCTGGGCAGGGGGAGTCAATCATACCTTTGCAGTTTTCAAATCATTTAGGGTTAGGTTCAGTCTGCCGAGTTCCATTTTGGGAATAATAAGGAAGCCACGCGGGCTGAATCGGTTGCGGAAAAAGTCCGCCAGACCTTTCGTTATTCCGAACCAAATGAGGGATCTCCCTATTTTCGCAGGTGCGACCCCAGCTGCGGGTGCCCCATCTTTCGCGTCTTTTGCCAAGGGTGGGTCCATTCGTTCTGCTGGGCTTAAAGCAAATGGATATCTCGTCTATTTCATTCGTCGCAAAGGACTTACGGCTACATTGGATCGAATAGGCCATTGGTCCTAGCAGTTTGCCACAGCGTCCGATCATGCCACACGGAGTGTAAAATAGTCGCAAAGTACTGTAAATACTGTAGATAACAGATTTAATAGACAGCGTTTGATAATTAAAACGGCCTCGCAAACAGCATGTTGGGTAAAATCTACCCCAGTACTCGGGTACCCTTAGATTGTGGCTATCCTCCTATCGCCAATAGCCCGTTCCTGCCCCAGACTATACCCATACAAACATTTGAATCTGACTTAGGAGGCGTAGGTTATGAAGCAGTGGTGGTGCGCGGAATGCCAGGAGCAAGTCGAGCTGAGCAAACACGGCCGGTGTGAAATCTGCGAATCGGAAGCCGTGGATTTGCTCTACGAAGAGGATGAGCTAAATCTTTCGGTAGCAATAACTCCCGCGGATTTTAACACAGCTTCATCTTGTGCCTGAGATGGTGAATATGACGATTAGATTGAGGTTCCGCATGTCCAACTTAGGCAAGGGAGGCTTGGTTAAAAGAACGGGACGGTCCGGGGGAAATACGCAAAAGGGCCATCGAAAAGGAGAAACACTCATGCAGACCAAGCTACGCACCATCGGTTTTGCTGTCGTAGCAAGCCTGCTTTGGATATCCCCCACGTTTGCGCTATCCCAGGGGCTAAAGGCGCACGTCAAGTCAGTTACGTCTAAGACGCTGAAAAATAAATATATAGGCACAGCTTCCTGGTATGGAAAGCTGCATCAGGGCCGGAAAATGGCCAACGGCAAGCGATTTGACCGCCGCAAACTAACGGCTGCGAGCTGGTATTTCCCGCTCGGGACCGTCGTCCGGGTGGTGAACGTAAAGAACGGGAGAACCGTAATTGTTACGATTACGGACCGAGGGCCGAACCTGCGCCTGCACCGGATTCTCGATCTGTCTCAAGCCGCGGCGGAGCGCCTGGACTATGTGGGGCAGGGCCTAACCCCTGTGTTTCTCTACCCAATCGTACCTTTCGAGACCAGTGCCGCCAAATTCGATGCCGTGTTGATCGGACCACCAGCCCGGCAGGCCCATGGCGAGCTGGAAGCGCGAGTCATCGCCGAACCCATGTNNACCTTTGCCATCCGCGATAGGGTGCCAGTCAATCACTCGGAACAGGTACTCGGAGCGGGCACTCTGAGCGGGCACTCGAAGCTGGCGCCAACTTCCAGATAATCCTCCTTCTGTTTGTGCCGGGGATATGAACAACCAAGTGGCTGGGGTGAAGAAAACCCCCAGCCGCGTGGTTGGAGCCGTGCGTGAAATCGTGTAAGTTTGCTTGCCGCGTCCGGCAATGCGCCTGAGCCGGCATCCAACCCAGGAAAGATCGTCGTATACTGGATGGATCAAGTTTTGGGAGCATGCCTGGGGAGCACACGATGATTCGCCACATCAAGAGCGGCCAATCGGCCGAAACAAAGGCCGAAAACAGCGCGCAGGTTCGAAAAACCGTGGAAGCCATCCTCGCGGATATTTCCGCCCGCGGCGAAGCGGCCGTGCGCGAATATTCGGAAAAATTTGACAAGTGGTCGCCCGCCTCGTTTCGCCTGTCCGAAAGCGATATTTCCGAGTGCATCAGCGCGTTGCCGCAACAGTCGATCGACGACATTCGATTCGCACAAGAGCAGATCCGCAACTTCGCCCTGAAGCAGCGGGCCGCGCTGCAGGACGTGGAAGTGGAAACGATTCCGGGCGTTGTGCTGGGGCACAAGAATATTCCGGTGAATAGCGTTGGATGTTACGTTCCGGGCGGGCGATATCCGATGGTGGCCTCCGCGCACATGAGCGTAGTGACGGCCAAGGCCGCAGGCGTGAAGCGCATCATTGCGAGCGCGCCTCCCTTTGGCGGCAAGCCGCATCCGGCCATCGTCGCGGCCATGCACATGGGCGGAGCCGATGAAATTTACGCGTTCGGCGGCGTGCAGGCCATCGCGGCCATGGCGCTGGGCACGGAGACGATTGCGCCCGTGGACATGCTGGTCGGCCCCGGCAACGCCTTCGTGGCCGAAGCCAAGCGCCAGTTGTTCGGACGAGTCGGCATCGATTTGCTGGCCGGGCCGACCGAAACGCTGATCATCGCGGACGATAGCTGCGACGCGGAAATGGCCGCCGTCGATTTGATCGGGCAGGCGGAGCACGGGCCGGGCAGCCCCGCCATTCTGCTCACCAATTCCGCGAAGCTCGCGGCGGACACGCCTGCGGCAATCGAAAAATTATTTTCGTGGCTGCCAACGGCGGAGATCGCGCGGCAAGCCTGGAACAATTGCGGCGAAATCATCCTGTGTGACACGCTCGACGAAATGGTGCAGGAGGCCGACCGGATCGCCTGCGAACACGTGCAGGTGCTTACGCGCGATCCGGATTATTTCCTGAAGCGCATGACGAATTTCGGTGCGCTGTTTTTGGGGCATCGCACAAACGTGGCGTACGGCGACAAGGTGATCGGCACGAATCACACGCTGCCGACGATGAAGGCGGCGCGATACACGGGCGGCCTGTGGGTCGGCAAATTCATCAA
>PLBX01000095.1 GCA_003135495.1 Acidobacteriaceae bacterium
TCTACAGACTTAAGAGCTTGAGCTTGATCTACAGGCTGGGCCTCGATGATGTTTTGTCGTTCTTCGGTGTTGACATCCGCGACGCCGGCACCGAACAGACGCTTGTGGGATTACCGTACACCTACCTGGTGACGCCCACGCTTGGAGGCGTGCCGAGCACCCTCGTGGTCCCGCTGGAACTGCGAGAAAAAATCGACTTTGAGAGTACCAATTTGGTCGCGCGGATGTTTGAGAGCTGGGGCGAGGTTCCGGTCGCGCTGCTGCAACATCCGGACTGGCGAAATTCTCTTTACGGATATATCGGAATCGAGGACAACACACTTTACCCCCTCCTGCGACCGGGTTCGTTTGTTCAGATCGACTCCTATCAGAACAAAGTGCAACCTGACGGTTGGCGGGATGAGTTCGAGCGGCCAATCTATTTTGTAGAGCTTCGAGATGCGTATATCTGCAGCTGGTGCGAGGTGGACGGCAGCCAGCTGGTGCTTCTTCCCTCGGCCCAATCTGGAAAAAAGGCCAAACATGTTCGCTACCCAGGGGATGCGGACATTCTTGGTCGTGTCACCGCAGTCACGATGTGCATTGCAGAACTGCGGGGGGTTGATTCAGATGTTTGATTTTTAACTTGCGGATAGATACTAAGCGTAGGGTTGGACTTTGGACTGATAGCGAGACAATGACCTCGGTGACAGGACACCGTTCTGCCAACTGAACTCGTCCCCACGCGCCAAATCAACAAGATGCGTAATCGCCACTGTTTATGGGCCACGACCACCCGATCGTAATCATTGCTGTCGTGAGGATGTAGGGCTTATAATATTCAGTAGTATCGAGCGGCAGCCGACTGTAGTCAGCCGTTTGGGACGGGTGGTCCGCACATGAAAAACAGTTCCCAAGACAGCAACGCAAAAATCACCGATTGGCACACTGTTTCGTTCAAACATAAGGGAAAGTCCGAGAAGGTAGCTGTGGAGCAACCGGCGAATGCTGACTCCGATAACGAGGAGGAAGCGGTTCAGTTTGTGCAGACTCTCGAAGACAACCAGCAAATTGAACATAAGCCAGGACCGTTGACACCAGGAAAAACTCACCAGATCGAAACGGACAGACAGGGGAATAAACGACTGGTGCGAAAGCGCTTCAGTGCGATTTAATTGTTCAACTTTCGGCCCTCCTGCAGGCGTTGTGTAGTAAAGGCTTCAAAGATACCGGACCCTAGTCAGCACTTTCTTGCCTCTGATCAGCTTGATGATGTGAGTCGTATATTTCAGAGGGCTCTTGTTTGGACCTGTGATCGCCGCCGCCTTTGCAACACGTCTTTTTGAATCAAACGAGATGTTTTCGTTCGACAGAAGGGTATCCACAAACGCGTGCACTTCATCCTCTGTCGTTGATGGGTCAGGTAACATATTGAAAACCGCGGCAGACTTGAGGACGCCTCCAACCAGCACTGGTTCGGGGGCATATGCTACTACGCCTTTGAGTTCCTTGCTGTCCTGGTCCAGTCGTACCTCGCGGTGGTGGGTTGCCTCGACGACTTCCTGATCGCCTAATGTCAGCTCCTGAAACGAGAATTTTGATCCCGCCGGAGCTTCGATCCGCCTCCTGATGTCTTTCAGTGTCGCGGAGTCTAACGATAGCATTTTCGCCTTACCAGGGAAGCGAGGGGCAGGACCAGCAAGACTGGCCTTGGGCATCAATGCGGACATCGTTCCCAGCAAAATCCCATGCGCCGAGAAGGCATCTGAAATGGCCTGATGGTTGGTTCCCCCTGCCGTTTGGTCGGCTATCACGATCGCGCGGCCTACGGATTGGAAGAATCGCGGTGAGATTGCCGCCTGCTGGGCGCCAGAAATCAGCAATTTACCTGCGGTTTGAGCAGCGGAATACAGAGCTGCCTCATCGAGAGTAGAGGAATTCTGGAAAATGTTCCGGATCATATCGTAGAAGCACCCGAGAAAGACCCTCCCGAAGCTATGAATTTCGGAGGTTAGCGTCGCAGGTGGCCCACTTCGCGGCAGCGTGGTAGGAAGTTGAAACTTGAACTTGTTCAACGCATGCCGCGGTTCTGCGGCAGGATGATTGGGACCGGCGGCCTTCTTGACGGCGCTTGACAACTGTTCAGAAAGAGACTCGACAAAGTTGGGTGACCCGAGGTCGGACGAAACAGTGAGCAGAGCCTGCCGGGTACCCTGATCAAAAAGAGCTGTTAGCAGAGCGGTGCAGTCGCCGAATGCTTCGTGGAATGCACCGTGTTCGGTGATATTAGTGCCGAACAACTCGGGTCTGAGAGTATCCAGGAACGCATGGCCCGACTCATGAGCCACAACGTCGGTACTGGCACCTGAAAAAAATGTTTCTGCTCCGATAGTGTGATGAAAGAACGACAGACTCTGCCTGTCATAGTAGGCGTTCAGATCATCATCTGCGTCGGGGAGGAGATCAAGTTTGTCAGGATTTGCCGTCTGTGGTCCCCACTTTTTCAAGGGACCGTTTAGGATTTCCCACGTCTGAATTGCCGTGAGCGCCGCCTCGCGACTCTGCCAGAAAACAAAATCTTCCGTGCCAGGATCAAATAGCGCCGCCGGCGACGCTTCAACAAACGTAAATCCAGCCTGTCCAGTCTTGCGATTTGCAGAGGGCTCCTGGTTTCGCATTGGTACCGAATCAACTGTAAGAGGATCGTTGACGATGAAATTAATCGGCATGACAAAGCTCCTTCCTCCAATGCATTTTTGTCTTTCTTCCCCCTCGTCGAATCGAGGAACAATTTGAGTTCCTACGAGCTGTCTCCATCCCAGGCTATGCCTTGATTCGGGCCAATAAATCGTTGTTGGTCAGAAATCCCAGGCCGATGCCTGTCAGGAGTGCTCCGTACCATGCTGCTGCAGAATCCGGTGGATGACCTTCTCTCATCAAATAAAGAAGCACGACAAAGGCAAGGACCAAACTGACTAAGAAATCGACTCTATAGTAGTGATTCTTCACGAACACCGTTATTCGTCCATCTTGTCCGGTGCCCCCAGTTGGAAATACAGGAGTGGGTGCGGGAACGTTTTTCAAGACTCCAGTTACGATCCGCAAAAGATAGCCCACTATGAAACCTGCTAAGCCAAGAAGGAAGTAGAACTTCACTTTGAGCCGCTTTGTATATGTAAAGGTTACCAGTTGATCCACAGCCAAAGGTGGACCGCTTCCGGACGGTTGGGCACTTGCATGAGTGAGAATTGAATATTCGCCACCGCTCGCGTCGCCCGCGCGACGAACATTTATTGCGATAATCCTCTTTCCAGGCTGTGGGTCGAAGTTCACAGTATTCGGATCAACGATAAAGCCAGGTGGGGCGACAAACTGAATGGCCACTTTCCCGAAATTTGCTGGAACGTCTACCGTTACTAGCAACTGAGCTGAATCCGAAGTGTCGAAATCTTTAGCCCTAAGTTGATAGGCAACGGATGGGCTATTTTGTGCGGCGGAAGTTTGAGTCCCCAGCAGACAACATACAAGAAGGAGGTACCCCCGTTTTTTCAATGCTTTCATTCTCTTGCCTCCTTAGCCTCAAGTTTTGCAACCGAGGTAAAACGCTCGGGCCGTGCAGCCGCCACAAGTCGACTCTCAGCGAACAAACTGACAGAATTGCTGACACGAACAAACACCAGCCGTCCGATTTGTCTGTGGCATTCAATGCTACAGAGAAACCAGGCCCGTCTGCCTGGTCCGCATCCAGACGAACGCCATCACTTATTCTTATAGGGAAGTCGGCGAGTAGAAGCCCCCTCAGGCGAGAAGCTTTGGATAGCTTCCCTCTTCAGTTCGTGGAAATTGCCTATGAACATAGGCCAGAATCCCCCAGTTGTCAACGGGAATCCGTACTTTCGCAATCAAGGGACATCGGCGGGCGGCTCTTCGATCACGCTGGTGGAACAATGACGCTGAATTTG
>PLBX01000301.1 GCA_003135495.1 Acidobacteriaceae bacterium
AGTGTGGAGTTAGAACAACTGCTGAAGTCAGGAGAGCTTTCTTCCGAAGTGCGCGCGAGCGGCGTCACCTCTCTTCTCTCCGGACAATATCTCGGAACAATTCCAGGAGTGCATCCCTGCGAAGGATTTTTCGCAGCAATGATTCAACGGAAATGACATCTCGTCCGCAGTTAGCGAACCTCGAAATTTACCGCGCTTCCGGAAACAATCTTCTGCCCAGGTGCCGGATTTTGGCTCACAATCATGCTCGCAGCGCCCGGTTCCGGCACCGGGGCAGGCTCAGCGGGAGCGGCCTCTACGTCGCCAGACGGCAGCATGATCGGTGGCTGCGCTGGAATTACGCTGACTTTGCCAACTTTCACTCCGGCATCCTGCATCGCAAGCGTAGCGCTGCCGAGCGGCTGACCCGTGAGGTTGGGCATAACATACACCGGCAACGCCGGACCATCGCTCACCAGTAAATTAATCTTCGGAGCCGCAACCCCGCTTGCGTTTGCCGGAGGGTTTTGCGAGATTACCCGATCCTGCGGAACGTCCTGCAAATTGAGGTGTGCGACCGAACCCAGCGTTAGTCCGCGTCTTCGAATATTCAAATCCGCGATGCGCTCGCTTCCTCCCGTCACATCAGGAATAGCCACGCGCTGCGGTCCCAGGCTTTGCGCCACCCGAATCGACCAACCACGCCGCACTTTCGCTCCGGGGGACGGCATCTGCGTCATGATTTTTCCTTCGGGAATAGTCGCGCTGAAGAATTGCCGCTCCACAACCACCTGCAGACCTGATGCCGCGCCCGCCCGCTCAGCTTCGCTCGGGCTCATGCCAATTAGTTTTGGGATTGCGACCTCGTGGCCGTGGATTGCCAGTTGCATCGCGGTAAGCGCCGAAATCAGTGACACGGTCAGCAGAACCAGCGCCAGAAGCAACATGCGAAAAAATTGCCGCATCGCTGCCGATTATAACTTCGCAGTCATCACCCTCTGCAAAGAATCGATAGCGGTTCTGATCTTAGGGTCTGACTTCGGATCGAATTTCAGATCTCATTTAACGAGCAGTTGGAGTTGCCCCTGAGCCTGATTCACGAACCGATGCTTGCATCTTCTGCCGCGCCACCCACGCGTGAATCCGTGTGCTCAGCACATCCATCGGCAGCGCTCCGCCCGAAAGCACTTCATCATGGAATCCGCGAATATCGAACTTGCCGCCTAATTGATCTTTCGCGTATTGGCGCAGCTTTAAAATTTCAAGCTGGCCAATCTTGTAGCCCAAAGCCTGCGCCGGCCACGCCATATAGCGATCAGTCTCGCTCTGTACCGTCACTTCATCGATCGCGGAGTGATCATGGAAATAGTCGACTACCTGCTGCCTCGTCCAATGCTTGTAATGGAAACCGGTGTCGACAACCAAACGAATCGCTCGCAGCATGTCATCCTGCAAATGCCCGTAGTAGCTGTAAGGATCCTGGAAAAATCCGACTTCCTTGCCCAGTCGCTCCGCGTACAGGGCCCATCCTTCTGTGTAGGCTGTATAAAATTCGTGCTGACGAAACAGCGGCAATTCCGGCAACTCCTGCGCGATGGAAATCTGCATGTGATGTCCCGGCAGTCCTTCGTGATAGGCGGTGGTCTCGATATCCAGCACCGTGCGCTTGGCGAAGTCGCCGGTGTTCACCATAATGTGGCCGGGCCGCGAACCGTCGGCAGTGCCGTCCACATATTCGGCGTCAGACGCTTCCTTCTCACGAAATCCTTCCACCGGCCTCACCTCGAGCTTCGACTTAGGCAATCGTCCAAACAGTTGCGGCAGTCGCGCGTACATCTGGTCTTCGTACTTACGGTACAGATCGAGGATTTGCTCTCGCGATTGTGCGTGCAGCTTCGGATTCGCATCCACTGCAGCTTTGAAGCCCTTCATATCCTTAAATCCAAGCTGATGGACAACCGCGAGCATTCGGGCTTCGATCTCTTTCACTTGATCGAGACCCATTTGATGAATTACCTCGGGAGACAAATTTGTAGTCGTACTCTCTTTCACTCGGAAGGCATACCACGCTGCCCCGTCTGGCAGCGACCATGCCCCCGGCTCGGCTCGGCCCTTCGGCGCGTACTCGTCGCGCAGGAACGTCGTTAATTTCACATAAGCGGGAGTCACGGAATCTTTGACGGCTGCCAAACCCGCCTCCCGCAGCCGCTTTCGATCGGCTTCGGAGATCGCATCGGGAAATTTTTCGAAAGGATGCATGAATGGACTTTGATCAGGCGCAGTCGTGGCAATACCGTTCGATTGCGTGACCGCCTTTTCGAGAAGGACCTTCGGCGGCATGAGCCCTTCCGCCATGCCTTTGCGCATTTGCTCGATCGTCTGGTCGAACAAAACTGGAATCAACTTCAGCCGCGTAATGTAGTCCTCGTAATCTTTAACATTCTCGAATGAAAGAATGCTGACCAGTTGCGGCGCTTCAATGTGGATACCGCTGAACTGATTCACCGGCATCTCCCACGGCTTAAAGCGCGCTCCCTCGAGACCTATTTGCAGGTCACGCACCATCAGTTGCTTGTTCAATGCTTCTTGTTCGGGGAAGCCGGTCGTGTCAATTGCTTCGAAGCGGGCGAGGTCCAGTCGGCTCTGCGCCAAATCGTCGTCAATAGCCTTCTGCGAAAAATCGTCCAGCTTATCGTTGTAACGCTTGTCGCCCAGCATTGATGCATAGATTGGATTTGTGCGCATGGTGTATTCCCAACGCTCCTGCAGCATATCGCTCAGCACTTTGCGCCGCGCATCAAGGTCACTGGGCGCATCAGCTGCAACGAGGTTGGTTGGAATCACCATGGCAAAGGCGAGAAGGCAGATTATTATTCGCATTGAAGCTCCAGAGAAAATTGTCTTGGCGGAAATCGAACGCACAGATACATCAATTGTCTGTTAGACGAATACGCAAACAGATAGTTATCAGTTCCCGAAAACTCATTTGCCAGCATTGGCCTGGGCTCGTTGCAGTCCGGCGTCAATTCCGTGCCGCACGGCACGGCCATATCCGGCGGCTTCCATTGCCGACGTAGTCGCCGCCGCAATGCCTCCGGGAGTAACCGCTTCTTCAAGCAAAGACTCGAGTGAGATGTGTCCTTCGCGCCAGGCGATTATTCCATCCGCCAAAGCATGCGCGCTCGCCAGCAGCGCGGTGTTTCGATCAAGCCCCGCTTTTTGCCCAGCCGCCGCCAAACTGGCAAGAGCATGATAGCCATGGCTACACGAATAGGTCACGGTGAATGCATCGAACTTGTTTTCAGAAATCTCGACGACCTGCCCGAAACTCGCGAAGAAATTATTAACGCGCTGGCGATCCGCCGCATCTACCCTTCGCGGAAAAGTGATCGCCGTGAGCCCGCGCCCACTGCGGCAAACCGGACTAGGCATTGCTCGCGCCCATTTCACGGAGGCGCCTGTCAACTTGCTCAACACTCGCAGCGGAACACCCGCAGCCAAACTAATGGCAAGTGGAACACGGCCGCGTGATGAGCGATTCGCTTTTGTTTGACCGGATGTTTTTGCAACGGCATTGACGATCGCCGGCAATAGCTCGCGAATCGAATTCGGACGCACCGCGACAATCATTATGTCAGCCTGTTTCACGGCATTGTTCAGATCGGACTCGACGCCAACCTCATACCGCTTCTTCAGATCCCGCAGCTTGTCGGGATTGCGATCATGCACCAGCAGGCGATAATCATGGCTCGCAAGCCGCAGTCCCGCGAGCATTGCCGAAGTGATCCGGCCTCCGCCGAGAAAGACGATCGTGCTCATGCCTGATCCGCGCTCACGCTATATCCGCGCCGGCTTCGTCAGCCGCCGCCAACAAAATCTCTACGTCATGCATTGTGTGTGCGGTCGAAATAATCCAATGCAATCCGTTCGAAGGGGTCATGTAGATGCCGCGCTCCAGCAGTGCGTGAATGAAGCGCGAGTACTTTTCCGTGTTCGCGTATTGGCAGTAGTCGCGGTAGTCGTGAATTGCATCGCGATTGGTGAAGTAGATCTGAAACATGGGACCGAAACCCTGCACGATCGCGGCAATTTTTCTCTTGTGAAAAATCTGACGCAAACCTGCGATGGCAGAATTACCGATCTCGTATATCTGCTTGTAGACAGCGGCCTCGTTCGCGCCCAGCAAATCCAGATTCGCGGCAATTACACTCATAGTCAGCCGGTGTCCGTTGAAGGTTCCATAGTGCAGCACCATGTTGTTACCCCAACGCATACGGTCAAGAATGGTGCGTGGACCAGCCACGGCCCCCACTGGAAATCCCGCACCCAGAGCCTTGCCGAACGTACTCAGGTCCGGTTTGAGACCAAAATATTCTTGGCAGCCGCCAGGAGCATATCGAAATCCGGTTACGACCTCATCCAAAATAAATAGCGCGTCATAGTGATGCGCGAGGTCACAGACCTTCTGTAGATACCCATCGCGCGGCAGGATGCAACCCATGTTCGCCATAATCGGCTCGGTGATTATGGCAGCCAGTTCGCGACCGCACTTGCGCAAAATATTTTCGAGCGCCTCCAGATCGTTCCACGGAGCAACCACCACGTCGTCGAACACCGACGCGGGTATTCCCTCCGAGTCAGGGAATCGATTGGGGTTTTCTCGCGGCCCCAGTTCTTCCGCTGGATGGCTATGCCCGTTCAAGCAGTAGGGATCGTACCAGCCGTGATAGTGGCCTTCGAACTTTAGAAACTTCGTCCGCCCAGTGTGGGCGCGCGCCAGTCGCAAGGCGAGCATCGTTGCTTCGGTTCCGGTGTTTGTGAAGCGCACGGCCTCAGCCGTTGGGACCAGGCGCGTGAAGCGCTCCGCCGCTTCCGCTTCCGCCGGAGTGGCAGCGGCAAAATGTGATCCCTTAGCCACCGTCTGAGAAACTACATCAACAATTTTCGGATGCGCGTGCCCCTGAATCAGCGCGCCAAACGACATCATGAAATCCACGTACTCATTGCCGTCCAGGTCCCAGACGCGCGATCCATGGCCGCGTTCCAGCACTACCGGGCCCGGCGAATAAACCGCAGCGCCGCGCGACGGAGAGTTCACCCCTTCAATCAGCGATTGCTGCGCGCGCTCGTACCATTCACGCGATCGCTGACGCTCTTTTGTGTTGAGTACCGTTTTTGTAGTCATGAGCCTCATAGTCATGTTTTCGTAGTAATGAGTAGACGCGAGAAAAAGCACAGTCGGAAGAGACTCAGCTTTTGCCAAAGCGATAATACCGCGCCGATAACCCTCCAGGCGCAGCTTCGACCTCAAATACTATTCTTTGAAATATTGAAAGGAAACCCGGCTTTAGTAAAACAGATACTTCCTCCACTTATCATCCGAATGCCCCATCAAGCGCATGATGTGGCGGCTGGTGTGGAGATTGAAGGAGCGAGGTTCTCGCGAAGGCTTCATATTGGCTTCGTGCGGCAGTTGATTGCCCTTACGGCGGTTGCAGGGATGGCAGCACGCGACAAGATTTTCCCAAGTCGATAGGCCGCCTCTCGAACGTGGAATCACATGATCCAGCGTGAGTTCGCCGGAGGCCAGCGTCGTGCTGCAATACTGGCAGGTATTGCGGTCGCGCAGCAGAATGTTCTTTCTAGACAGCGCTCGCGACTGGTGCGGAATGCGGCGATACTCCAAGAGTCGAATCACCGATGGCACCCGCATGGCCACGCGGGCGGCATGCAGGAAGTGTCCATTCTCTTCCTCGGTCATGGCGACGCCCTTCAACACCAGCACGATCGCGCGCCGCGCCGCACAAACATTAATCGGTTCGTAGGACGCATTCAGCACCAGCACCGGCTGATGCAGCGCGTGCCCGTCTCTTTCCTGATGCATGCCCGAAGCGAGCATTGCCGGCGGAAGATGCGATCGCATGCCGCCCCCGTAATTGTGTAGTCGCAACGACATTTTTTTATCCGTGCGCAGCCAGCCGCTGATGTTCTCCGATACCTTCTTCTGTCAAATCATCGGACGTCGGTAACACCATCAAATCAGAAGTTTTCATTTTCAACGTGCGCGCCACAGTGGCAACCCATACCCGGGCCGCACCCGCTCGCAGCAACACTCGCGCGCATTCAGACGCCGTCGTCCCCGTAGTCAGCACATCATCAATCAATAAGATGTCGCGCTTCGCGATCCGCGTTGGCTCGCTTACCGCAAATGCGCCTCGCATATTCTCGCGCCGTTGATGGCTGGTCAGTCCAATCTGGCTCCGCGTCTCGCGGCAACGCCGCAAAATGCCGCCGCAGAACTCATACCGCTTCGGACGGCCCAATTGCCGCACCGCCTCACGCGCAATCATCTCTGCCTGATTAAATCCGCGTTGCCTTCGCTTACGCGAATACAGAGGAACCGCAACCACCGCGATCTTCCCTACCGGCATCGTGCATTCGAGTCTCGCAATCGTCCCAGCCAACTTACGCCCAAGAACGGCTGCCGCAGGCGCAACCATTTGAAATTTGAGCAGATGAATCAGGTCGCGCAAGGCACCGTCGTAACTGCCATAAGCGACCGCACGCTCATAAGGAGGATCGGTGCGCTGGCAAAGCATGCACCGCGTCTCGCCGCCCTCTGCGTCCTGGTGATTATCCGAGGAAAGATGTAAAACTTCTCCGCAAACCGCACAATATGACCCCTGCAACGGATGCAGGGCAACGAGGCACTCCTGACAAACCGGAAGCTGGGAAATTGTGCGAAGAGGAGAACCACAGATACGGCAATCGGAAGGAAATAAAGTGAAGAATAAAGTCGCAGCCCCGCGCTCGACTAAGCCAGCGAGCCCATGTTTTGCCGAAATTCCCTCTGGCAATCCATGGTCCGCCGCTCGGTCTTGGGCAGCCCGCATTCGAAATCCAGCACTGCTACTGCTGAAGACGGCCTCCCGCACCCAGGAAGTCTTGGACGCTTCACCGGGCCATACCTGGCTCAGTATAGCTGCGGTACTGTGCGCTGTGCAACGCTGCCTTGAATATCAAAGGGCTGCTGACTTTGGGTCTGCCCAGTTTCGAACTACTCCCGCGCCGCTGCACTTGTAAAGCAAGCTTTCTGCATGTTAAGGTGCGCCGTCGCTGCTACATTGTTTTAGCAATGCAATCTTGTTGACCACGAGGCCTTCATGAGCACGCCCGCAGGCGATGTACCCGGCGCCATCCGCAAGCATCGCCCCTACGTTCCCGAAACCATGCAAATGAAGGAACTAACCTTCCGCGCCATGTTCCTTGGTCTGATCCTCACCGTTGTATTAGGCGCGGCCAATGCTTATCTGGGATTGCGAGCTGGTATCACCATCGCCGCCACTTATCCCGCGGCAGTGATTTCCATGGCGTTCCTGCGCGCGTGGAAGGGATCGCTTCTCGAAGAAAACATCGCTCGTACTGCGGGCTCCATCGGCGAATCCGTGGCCGCCGGCGCCATCTTTACTTTGCCCGCATTCGTGCTCGCCGGAGCGTGGCCATCGTTCTGGTCCTTCGACTCTTATTGGAAGTCGACGTCGTTGATCATGGTAGGCAGCATCCTCGGCGTCCTGTTCATTTCACTAGTTCGCCGCGTCATGGTGGAAGACCCCGAGCTGCCCTTCCCCGAGTCCGTGGCGGCCTCGGAAATTCACAAGGCTGGGCAGCGTGGCGCGCAGGCCGCAAAATATCTCTTCTGGAATATCGGCGTTGGCGGTCTCGTTTACATTCTGGGCAGCTTCGGACTCTTCGCTCCCGGAAAGGATTTTTATTTCACTGTCGGAAGCCTTGGCCGCAGCCAGGTCCGGCTCGGTCTCGCCGGAAGCAACAACATTGTACCCACGGGCGGCACCAGCACCTTCGCCGCTCCCAGCGTCAGCCCCGCCTATCTCGGAGTCGGCTACATCATCGGCCTCCGGCTCGCCTCCATCCAGTTCGCCGGCGGTGTGCTGGCCTGGGGATTAATGGTCCCGCTACTTATCTATTTCCTCGGTCCCCAGATCAAGCACTACCTGCCCGCAGATACGCCTGACGACTGGACGACCATGGCGATTTCCGTGTGGAAATTCATCGTGCGTCCGATCGCCGTTGGAGGGATGCTGGTGGGCGCGGCTTACACCCTGTTCAAGATGCGCAAGAGCCTGACGGAGGGGCTGGGCAAGGCATTTTCCGATTTGCGCCAAACCGCGGACGAGCAATCCAAACTCTCTCGTACCGAGCGCTACATGAGTTCGAAGACGGTCTTCGGTCTCATCGCGCTGATGTTCGTGCTCATGTGCCTGCTTTANNCTCTCGCGCACCGAGCAATACATGAGTTCGAAAGCCGTCTTTGGCTTGATCGCGCTCATGTTCGTATTCATGGCCGTCCTTTATGTGCACATGACAGGCTTAGTTTGGCCCGCGATCTTGGCCGCCGCGGTGATGCTCGTGGTCGGATTTTT
>PLBX01000082.1 GCA_003135495.1 Acidobacteriaceae bacterium
GGGTTGACGAAAAATCCGAGGAATAGCCGCGAAATCAGTCCTGTGACCACTACGATCGCGAACGGTTTTTGGGTGTCGGATCCAATCCCCGTGGAAAGCGCGGCGGGCAAAAGGCCCAGGCATGCGACGAGCGCGGTCATCATGATCGGGCGCAGCCGCAGCAGCGCCGCTTCGCGCGTCGCCGTGCGGATGTCGTGATTTTCCAACCGCAGCTTGTTGATGTAGGACACCAGAATCACGGCGGTTTCCACCGACACGCCCATCACCGCAAGCAAACCCAGAACGGAGCTGACGCTGAACGGTGTGTGCGTGAGTTTCAGGGCGACGAGCGCCCCCACCGGCCCTGTCATCACCACGCCGATCATCACGGTCACCGGGAACTTGAAGTTTCCGTAGAGCGCGAACAGGATCATGAAAATCAGTACGATCGCCAGGGGACCAATAAAGTACATCTGCGACTTGGCTTCTAGAAACTGACTGTACTCGCCGCCCCATGACATGGTGTAGCCCTGGGGCAGGCTCACAGCCTTATGCACGGCAGCCTGGCCGTCGCGCACAGCCCGCTCCAAATCTCTTCCTTCGATGCTGTACTGCACGCCGATGTAGCGCGAGTTATTTTCGCGATAAATAAAGGATGCGCCATTCCCCTGAGTAATGTTGGCGAGCTGACTAAGAGGAATCTGTTGCCCATCGGGCGTGCCAACTAGCAAATTTCCGATGTCATGTGCGCTACTGCGGAATTGAGGCTGCATTCGGACCACCAGGTCGAACAGCTTCTCTCCTTGAATGACCTGCGTGACCGCCTGACCGCCGACCGCAGCGGAAATTACGGCCTCGACGTCAGCAACATTAATTCCATAACGCGCAATCTTTACGCGATCGACATCGACCAGCAGGCTCGGCTGGCCAAGTTCACGCACTACGGTAAGCTCGGTGAACCCGGGTACTCTGGCCAGTGCATTTTTGATCTGGATCGCTTTGTCCTGCAGCACGTTCAGGTCTTCACCATAAACCTTGACGGCCAGAGAACTCTTTAGACCCGTGAGTGCTTCATCGACAGCGTCTTCCGCAGGCTGCGTATAGTTAAAAATGATCCCAGGGAACGCGGTGAGTTTTTTGTTGATCGATTCGATCAATTGCTTTTTATTACTCGCGTCGCCGGTCCAAGATTTATCTTTGTACGCCTTCAGGCCAACGTAGAACTCGCAGTTAAAAAATCCTGTCGGATCAGTACCATCGTCGGGCCGGCCTAACTCCGAACCAACGACGGTAACTTGCGGGTAAGACATGAGAATGTCGCGGATTTGAGGGGCTATCTGGCTCGCCTCTTCAAAAGAAATGGTGTAAGGCATGGTGGCCCGGACCCAGAGGGCGCCTTCATCGAGGTGAGGCATAAACTCGCCCCCGATGAACGGCACCAGCAGCAGTGTCGCTCCGAAGATCAGTGTCGCTATCAACATGGTTGTCTTTGGCCGGTCGAGCGCCCAGTCCAGTTGACTCGCGTATTTCCGCTTCATCCATTCATAGGAGCGATTCGGTTTTTCGCGTACGCCCTTCCGGAACCAGTAGGAGGCGAGCACAGGTATTAGCGTAAGCGTAAGGATGAGCGCGCCGACCAATGCGAACGACATGGTTTCGGCCATCGGATGGAAAAGTTTTCCTGAAGGCCCAGTCAGCGCATAAATTGGCAGATAACCGGCGAGGATCACGGCTACCGAGTAGAAAATTGGACGATCCACATCTTTCGCAGCCGCAAGAATCACTTCGTTGAGGTTGTACTGCTGTCCCTCCCGCAGCGCCAATTCGCGATAGATGTTTTCGATCATGACGACCGTGCCGTCGATGACGATGCCGAAATCAATAGCGCCGATGGAGAGCAAATTTGCGGCAACATCGTGCGCATGCAGCACGATGAAGGCAAAAAGAAGCGAGAGTGGAATGGTAAGGGCAACAATGACTGCAGCGCGAAAACTGACCAGAAAAAAAATCAGTACTACCAAAACCAGCACCATGCCGCGAAGCAGGTTTGCTTCCACAGTGTCCGTAGTCAGATCTACAAGTTCGCTGCGGTCATAATAAGGATGGATCTTGACGTCAGGCGGCAGCACGTGGCGGTTCAGTTCATCCGTCTTTGCTTCAACTCCCTTCAGGACGTTCTGTGTCTGCTCGCCCCGCAGCATGAGGATGACGCCTTCTACGGCATCGTCATTTTTCTGATATCCGAATTCCCCCAAGCGCGGTGCGTGGCCAATCGTTACATCTCCTATATCTCGCACTCGGATGGGTACGCCCTTGTTGGCGCCCACCACTATATTTCCTATGTCGTCCGTGTTGCGTACCAGCCCGATGCCGCGCACGTAGTAGAACTGTCCGCCCTGCGAATAGAATCCGCCGCCGGCATTCGCATTATTGGCGGAAAGCGCAGTGATGACTTGCGGAATGGTCAGGTGATATCCATAGATACGCGCCGGGTCAAGCAGCACCTGGTATTGCATCACCGTCCCACCAAAGCCCGAGTCGTCGGCGACGCCGTGCACAGATCGGTAGGCTCGCTCCACCACCCAATCTTCAATCGTTTTTAATTCCTGCGGTGAGCGATCGGGGCTTTCGAGCACATAGCGATACACCAGGCCGCTCGGGCTGAAAAGCGGCGCGAGGGTTGGAGTAACTGCAGTTGGCAAAGTCGCTTGCGCGAGTCTCTCAAATACGATCTGCCGCGCAAAGTAATCGTCAGTACGGTCCTCGAAGGTCAGGATGAGATCGGAGAGACCGTACAGCGAGATAGACCGCATCACCACCATGTGAGGAACGCCGTTCATCTGCAGCTCAAGAGGGAGCGTGACCAGGCGTTCGACCTCTTCGGCTGCATGGTCGGGCCACTGCGTAATGATTTCCACCTGCGGAGGCGCAAGATCGGGATAGGCGTCCACGGGCATCCGCTGAAAAGACATTATTCCGCCGACGGTGATGAAAGCGGTCAGCATTAGCACCAGGAACCTTTGCCGCAGCGCCGCTTGGACTATTC
>PLBX01000458.1 GCA_003135495.1 Acidobacteriaceae bacterium
AAGATGGCTTGCGGTGCCGGTGGCCTGTAGCCCACTCCGCGTTCCATCGATGTTTTCGTACGGCGACTGCGGGAGAAAATCGAACGTGATCCCCGGCACCCTCGTTACTTAAAAACACAGCGCGGAATCGGGTACCGTTTCGAAGCCGAGCGGTAGTGCATTCGATATTCGCGGGCATCAATAATTGTTTCGGATAACTCGAAGGTGCGAAGCCGTGGGCGTCACGTGACTTCTGGATAGAGTCAAATTTTAACTTTACGGTAACCATTCCTTAACACTGCCTCATTAGACTTACCGCTCACTTCAATCGGCCGGGAATTTGATCTCCCTAGGACGCGAGGCTTGCCGCTAGCCTCGTTACATTACCCATAGGGCTTTCGAAGTCGGTCGCAGGAGCAGGGTCAATGAAGGTAAAGCAATCCTCCGCGATAGGATTCTTCTTCTCGAACTTCTTCTCGAACTTCATCTCGAACTTCATCTCGAAGTTCATCTTGAAGATAGCCATCATGTTTTTGCTGTTTGTTACGTTGTCTCTAATCTTAGTTACGGCGGCAAATGCGCAGATCGAGCGCGCCGAATTGGAAGGCACGGTTAGCGATTCATCGGGCGCCGCCATGGCCGGTGCCCTCGTGAAGATTGTGGCGCTGGCCACAGACCTGACTCAGCAGCAGCGCACCAATTCCAATGGTTACTACCATTTCTCAGGTTTGCCCGTCGGACGCTACACAGTCACCGTCGACAGCGCCGGGTTTCAGGCGAAACTCATCGAGAATGTTAGGTTAGAGGTTGGACAAAGGCACACACTGGATGTCGGCCTCCGAGTTGGGGGAATCGCGGAAAAGGTTGAGGTCAATGCTTCCAATGCACCGGTGAACCGGTCGTCGGCGGAAGCGTCAACCGTGATTGACACCAATCAAATCGCCAACCTTCCCAACAACGGGCGTGACTGGGCAAGTTTCACGCTGCTCGCTCCGTTCGCGCAAGATGACGGAGGCGGCGATCAAAGAACAATTCGCTTTGCCGGGCGCGCGCGGGATGACAATAACTTCCAGATTGACGGGGTCGACGCGGGCGGCATCCAGGAGCAGGCGCAGAAGTCACAGACGCGGCTGCAGATTTCGCAGGACGCAATCGAAGAGTACCGCGTCAATAGCGCACTATACGACGCAGAGTACGGGACACAGGCCGGCGGTCAGATCGATGTGGTCACGAAGTCAGGAACAAACAACTTTCATGGCACGCTCTTCNNTTCAACGACTACGACTTGAATGGTAACCCTGCCGTTCCGCCGTTCCGCATGGGGCAGTATGGAATGACCGTCGGCGGACCGATAGTCAAAGACAAGACTTTCTTTTTCTTCAGCTATGAGGGGCTGCGTCAGTTGCAGTCCACTACGCAGCAGTTTCAGGTGCCTGCGGCGGCATTTCAGCAGCAGGTCTTGAACACCAGTCCGGTGATGTGCACGATCCTGCAAGCATTTCCCTGGCGTGCCTCGACCGGCGCCGTCAACGGTTGTGCGCCCCACTTTACTTATCCGGATGCGGCCTTCCAACCCAGCCAATCGAATCCCGACGCCGACCAACTCACTGCGGCCACTCCCACTACCGTACATGAAGACACCTGGCTCTTGCGGATCGACCACACAATCAACGCAAACACCTTACTCTACGGGCACGCTCAGCGCGACATAAGCCTGGTAAATGCGCCAAATGGAAGCAGCCTTCCGGCAGATAAACTTCAAACCATAAACCACCCCGCGAATTACATGCTGGCGCTGCAACATACCTTCAAACCGAATCTCCTCAACGAGGCGAAGGTCTATGTCAACCGATCGCCGTTTCACAATCCGCAGGCCAGTGCGCTTCCCTTTTCTGTCGTGACGAATAGCTTTGTGACGCTCAACGACAACACGGCCGACATCGAAGTAGGAACGACCTATGGAGTGATTGACAACCTGACATGGACGCACGGCCGGCATACTTTTAAAACCGGCATGGAGATTCGCCGAGTGAGGCTGAATCAAGGACAAACCGCGGACAACGTCCTGAACTTCAGCGACGATAATTCTTTGGTGACTGCCACACTGGACAACATCACCTACAACGCTCCCTGGTGTTGCCATCGTTTGCGGCGGACGTTTTATATGCCGTATGCCCAGGACGAATGGAAAGTAACACCGACGCTAACATTGACTGCTGGATTGCGCTGGGAGTATTACGGTGTTGCGCATGAGGCGACGAATCGGACGACTGTGTTCGACCTCAATCAATTTCACGGCGTCTGTCTGGGGTCAGGATCGTTCAATGTGCCGCCGATCCCAGGACCAATCGATACCCCGCCATGTCCCAAGAATCCCTCCTTGTACAACCCGAACTACAGGAATTTCGATCCCCGACTCGCCGTGGCGTGGGCCCCGAGCACGATGAAAGGAAAAACCGTGTTTCGTGCGGGCTACGGGATCTATCATGGCGCCGCGCAGAATGATGACTTGAACGCCGGCCTGGAGAGCGATACTTTCCGCGTCAAGACCACATCTGGCATTGCGTTGAGCCCGGCCTTTGAGCAAACCACCCCCGACCTTTCTGGCATCAGCGCCACGTTGGCTGGCTCCCACCCACGCGCATTGCAGCGGCAGAACCGGCGCGATCTGTATTCTGAGACTTGGGGACTCACGATCGATCAGGAAATACCTGCGAATTTCCTGTTCTCAATGCAGTATCTCGGTAGCCGCGGATTGCGGCTATTCTCCCGCGGAGGGGTGGACCTGTGCAGCACTCCAGTCACGCTCAGAAGCGATGGCAGCGATTGCGTGCGTCCGTTGGACCAGTACTATCCCGGCGGAAACCCTTTTGGCTCGGTCGATATCAAGCGCGACATCGGATCCAGCAGCTACAACGCCTTGGGCGCATCGCTGGAGCGGCGTTTCTCAAAAGGGGTTTCCTTCCAGTCGCGCTATACCTGGTCCCACTCCATTAACGATGGATCAGTCGGCGGTGGCGAATCAAGCGGGCCGGAAAATGTGAATTGTCTGAGTTGCGATAAGGGCCCAAGCATTTTTGACATTCGCCACAACGTCACGGTAAATGCCGTTTACGAACTCCCGTTCGGGCCAGGCAAGGATTTTTTAAATGGTGGTGGGGCGCTCGGCAAAATTGTCGGCGGATGGAGCCTGAGTAGCATCGGCCTCTGGCATACCGGTCACCCGCTGACCGTCCTGATGGATCTGAGCAGCCCGGTTGCAAATCCTAACAATCCATTTGCCGCTGGCGGTTTTGCAAGTACCTACCTGCTTCCAGACGGCAACGATCAAACGAACCAGCGGCCTGATCTAAATCCCGGCGTGCCAGTAACTTTGTCGAATCCGCGTCCGTGTACTCCAAACACTCCTGGCATGCCATTGATTAACATCGCAGCGTTCCAGGCGCCGCCCGTTGATGCCAACGGAAACTTCCTGCGGTTTGGAAATGCTCCCAACGGAGTCGTGCGCGCGTTGAATAGTTGGCAGATCGATCTAGCGCTCTCAAAAGAGACCAAGCTCACAGAGCGTGCTTCGATGGAGTTGGGTATCCAGGCATTCAATATCTTCAACCATGTGCAACTGGCCGATCCCGGGGTGCTGAGCCTCGTTTACACTCCAGGCGCAACGGTCGGCAACGTCGTTGCAAATTTGGCGGATCCCGGTAACTTCGGAATCATCAGCACGACCAACAACTTCAACAGTAATAATGACAACAAGGCATCCCCAAACACCGGGACTGGCTTGCCGCGTCAGCTGCAATTCATGGCTCGCATTAGATTTTAGTTTGAAACGTTGACGGCTAAGATGGACTCCTTGCGGCTTCCATCTTTTTAGTTTCCAATCAAAATTCCTGTTTACTGTATTCTGGAGGAGCACCATTGAGAACACGAATCGCTTTTATTTCTCTCGTTGTGGGATTGTCATTGACCCTGGCGCACGCCCAAACCGCTCCCGGGTATCACGTCATCAATAAGATTCCGATCCCCGGTCAGGGCGGTTGGGACTATCTCGCCGTCGATGAAGGTACGAGGCGCCTGTACGTTTCGCATGCAACTCAGGTAGAAGTGCTCGATGTGGATTCGGGCGCGATCGTTGGCAAGATCGAGAACACGCAAGGCGTGCATGGAATCGCCATAGCGCCAGAACTTGGGCGCGGCTTCACCAGCAACGGGCAATCCTCGACGGTTACTGTTTTTGATCTTAAGACTCTCAACAAGATCGCGGAGGTTCCAACCGGTAAGAAGCCCGACGCGATCATTTATGATCCCGCCAGTTCGCGGGTCTTTGCATTCAATGGAGGCAGCAACAGCGCCACGGTGATTCAGGCTGCAGACGGAAAAGTCGCGGGTACCGTTNNCCGTTGATCTCGGCGGCGGTCCCGAGTACGCGGTCGCCGATGGCGCAGGAAATGTTTACAACAACCTTGAGGATGAGAGCCTGGTTTTGAAAATAAACGCCCGCTCGCTGAAAGTCGAGCAGCGCTGGCCGGCTGCACCGTGTGCGTCTCCATCCAGTATTTCTATGGACTCTCGCAATCGCCGGTTATTCATCGGCTGCCGAAGCAAAGTTATGGCTGTAATGAACGCGGACACGGGANNCCGATTGGCGATCACGTGGATGCTACTGCCTTTGATCCCGACTCCAAGCTAATCTTTAATTCAAACGGGGAGGGCACCATCACGGTAATTCACGAAGACACCCCGGATAAATATTCTGTTGTAGAAACTGTGAAGACTTTACCCAAGGCAAAGACTATGGCGCTAGATCCGAAGACCCATCAGCTTTTTCTCTCCGCGGCGGAAGCAGGTCAATTTGAAGTGCTGGTANNAAAATTCTTTGAGAAGTTTACGGTTGCTATCTTCTTTCTCGGTTGCGTTGCATGCTCGCGCTCCAACTCGCAGGCGGCTGCGCCTCAAGCAGCAGCCGAACCAGTCGCCTTGCGCCTGCAATTAAACGCACCGTTTTATTTCGTCGCTTATGGAGATTCTCGTTTTCACGATCCGAAAGATACCGAACCGGCGAATCCGGCTGTACGTCAGGCACTCGTAAAGGAAATCGCGCAAACTACTCCCGCGTTTATCCTGTTCGGCGGCGATATCGTCCTTAATGGTAATGACAACGAGGACTGGAAGGTGTGGGATAGTGAGACCGCGGTATGGCGCGAGAAGAAAATTCCCGTTTACCCGGCGCTGGGCAATCACGATCTTCACGGCGATCAAAAAGTTGCACTTGCTAACTATTTCGAACGCTTCCCCGACCTGAAAAACAGTCGCTACTACTCCATGCGCGCGGCGAACACTCTAACCTTAGTGCTCGACAGTTCTCTTGACGAAGTTTCCGGCCCGCAGGGGCTGTGGCTGAATAATCAAATTGACCATTTGCCTGGCGATGTCGACTTCGTTTTCATCGTCCTTCATCATCCTCCCTACACCAGTTCGTCAGATGCTAAAAAATTTGGCGGCGGTCACTCGTCCCGTTCGCAGGAGGAGGCGTTGGCGAAAATGCTCGAGGCGCGGCAACCGAACTTACGCGCCCGAATCGTCGTTTTCTCCGGGCACGTTCACAACTACGAACGCCACGAACATGGCGGTGTCACATATTTTGTAACCGGCGGGGCGGGAGCGCACGCGTATCCCATCGAACGTGGGCCCGATGATCCATTCCAGAGTAAAGAAGTGAATTATCACTATCTCGGAGTGCAGGCCGACCGGGGCAGCCTGAAAATCACCATGCACCGCCTCGATCTAAGCAGCGGCAAGGCCGTTTGGACTGAACCAGATTCGGTAACGATAACAGCGCCTGCTGCGAGAGCTTCGTCTGCGCATTGATAGCGCGAAATGTGTGGCGACAGGTCGAGAAGTTAGTGCGAAGAGTTCCCATTCATTAAGGGCGGCTTTCTTCGCATTTGTCATCAATCGGTCGATTTTCCGAGCGATCCTTTCTTCTGCTCGCAACTGTCTTAATGGCTTCCATAATCTCGCGGTGCCTTTGTTGACGGTGCAAGTAAGCCTCTCGCTCCACGTCAGTTTTCGTCCCGGCCTCGTATTCGCCATCTAGATCTTTCATCACCGATAGCTCCTTTAGAAGATTTAATGTCTCTTCGGATTCCTGACTGCCCATGGTTCTCCCGAGATGGTCGTGAACGGATTTATTTAAATCGCTTCCAGGCTTTTACCCTCTGTCTCCAGCAGCATCGTCAATGTAACGATGACGCCGATTGCGCTAGCGATAGCAGCTGCCGATTCCGCTCCCAACAGTCCTTTCCATTGAAGCAGGTGCGGAAGCTTATCCCCCACTTTGCCGATATGCCAGATCGGCTTCACGAGTGACATGACTACACCGATAATGAATAAGTCATAAGCATCGGTAAACAAACTCATGCCGGAAATCTACATGATCTTCCAGTGGTGCCTAAAAGCCTGTGCGTTATTCATTTCGGAGAAATCAGAGACGTCTTCTTTTGACATAACAGACTCTAGACGTGAAAGAGAGATGTCATATACAGCCAAATAGATTGGTTAAAGTTTCGTGAATAATCAAGTTTTAGCTGAACGAACAGGGAAAAAATAAAAAGCCGCCCGCAGGCCGCTTACCACTTTTCATTAAATTATCTTATTAAGCAGCTGATCGTGCTTTTTCCTCGGACATTTTGTGTGTTTGGCTGGAGTGTTCGTGCGCTCGCGTCGAATGCTCGCGCCCCGTTATATGATCACTTTTCTCATGGTGTGGCTGCGGTCGGCAACGGATCAAACTGGCGATCGGGAAACGCTATACGGCGCCTGCTTAAGAATGTTACCGACGTCCTTAATTGTGCACACTTCATGTATGGAGGAGAGTCGAAAGGGGGTCGGTACGTTTGT
Source organism: Acidobacteriaceae bacterium (assembly GCA_003135495.1). Lineage (GTDB taxonomy): Bacteria > Acidobacteriota > Terriglobia > Terriglobales > Acidobacteriaceae > Acidiflorens. Next base: position 6,880 of record PLBX01000458.1, read on the forward strand.
TCTGATAGGTTAACTTATGTGCATTGCGAACAGTGCAAATTCATCATCGTGTAACAAGCGTTGTGCACACTTATTGTATGAAAACGCCGTGCTATGACACGGTGATCCTTTCGGACCTTCACCTGGGTTCGGAAGTAAGCCGCGCCAAAGCCGCTTTGCGGACGCTAAAGGCGCTCTCCTTTCGACGACTTATCCTGCTGGGCGATATTTTTTGCGACCTGAATTTCCGCCGGTTGAAGAAAGAACACTGGCACTTTCTCGGTTACATTCGAAAGCTCTCAAATCCCAGGCGGGGGGTGGAAGTAGTCTGGGTCGAAGGCAACCACGATTACGGATTATGCGATGTGATGTCGCATTTGGTGGGGGTAAAGGTTTATCAGGAGTACGAGTGGAGCTTTGGCGGAGTGCATCACTTGGCGATTCATGGGCATCAGTTCGATCGTTTCCTGGTCAGGAATCAGTTCCTAAGCAATGTCTTCACCGCATTCCATAATCAGTTGCAGAAGCTTTCTTTCGGGCAAAAGCGAGTCGTTGGTTTTCTCGAGCGTTTCGATACGGTTTGGCTGAGGTTATCTGACAAGGTAGCCGCCGGGGCCCTCTTGTATGCGCGCGAACGCAATGTCGACCGTATTTTCAGCGGTCACACGCACGAAGCAATGAGCACCGAACGAAACGGAATCAGATACTTCAATACTGGCAGCTGGACGCAAGCCAATGCGACTTACATAACGATTGATGAACAAGGAGTCGAGATCCATGGATATGAAGAGCGAGTTGACGATTGTAATTCCGGCGAAGAACGAAGCGAAACTGATTCCCAAACTGCTGACGTCTTTAGTACTCCAGGATTACAAGCCGATATCTCATACGAAGGTGTATCTCGCTGACGCGGCTTCTACCGATGGAACCCCTGAGATCGCTCGCAGTTACTCGGATTGGTTGAATATAGAAATAATAGAAGGCGGCTTGCCGGCAGTTGGAAGAAACGCCGGAGCGCGCCGCGCAACCACTCCCTATGTGCTTTTCCTTGATGCTGACATCGAACTTTCAGACCCGACATTGGTGCGTCGATCTGTTGCCTTGATGAAAGAGAAGCAACTGCATTGCGTAACCACGAATATTGCGTGTCCCAGCGGAGGAATGAGAGACCAGACCCTCTATTCGTTTAACAATTTCATGCAGCAGCTGTCACGGCTCTATAAACCTTTCAGCACCGGAATGTTCATGCTGTTCGATACTGCCGCGTTCCATGCTCTCGGGGGATTTCACGAACGAGCGCTTTTCGCTGAAGATTACTTGCTCAGTCAAAAAGTAGCGCGCAACAAATTCAGGATCGTCAAAGGGTCTGTGCTCACTACCAACCGAAGGTTCATGAAGATGGGATACTTCAAGCCGGCGTGCCTATTCCTTAACACGGCGCTGCACACTCGAAAAGAACGCTTCTTTCTGAAAGATCACGAATACTGGCACTCTGAAACATAGCCGTGTAAATCAGAACGCTGAATCGCTTGATGAGTCTTCAACTGATGCAGGTGCGAACCTCTCAGCTAAATCGAGAGACATTCCGTTGGCTTTGGCGATAGCGCTGTAGAGATGGCCGCTCGGACGCATGGTTCTCTGCTGCGTGAATGAATCTAGTGCCACGAGTCCAAATCTCAATCCCCAACCTTCACTCCACTCAAAATTATCGGTTAGCGTCCAATGAAAGTAACCGCGAATGTCCGTTCCTTGTGCAAGTAATCGATCTAATTCTTTGACCACATTGACGATCAGCCACGGTCGAATACGATCCTCCGCGTCGGGAACTCCGTTTTCGAGAATGTAGATTGGCTTCCCCAATCGTGAGAAGCGCTCGACGGCCAGCCTGATTGCTGCAGGGTAAGATTCTCCGTAAGGTTTCTCTGCTCCCCTATCACCTTGCGGAACATCAGCCGGCACGAAGACGTTGGCAAATAGCTGCGGGGCGTGCCGAAGGCTGAATGCCACATGGAATCGGCTATACACATTCACGCCGACAAAATCGCAAGAGCCCTTTACATGACGCAATTTCCCATTCAGGAAATTCAGAGGAAACGGGGACTTGCCTTCGTCGATTATGCCGAGAAAACTTTCGTTGAAAAGGTGATTAACGAGCCTTGTTATCCAATTGTCGGGAGGGAAGCCTCTTCGTGAGGGCTCGAAAATTACATAGTTATGCGCCCAGCCAACCTGCGCGTTCGGCTGAAGTTCGTGGATCGCCCGATAGGCTCGTTCGTGACAGCGTGCAATCGAGGCTAGGATTCGAAGCGCGGTAGTGATTTTACCTTTTGCGCCGGGTGGGAACTCGCCCAACACGTAGCCTAATGCGGCAAAGACGTTCGGTTCATTAAAGGTTACCCAGTATGTACAGAGATCGCCAAATTCCCTCACAACACGTCGCGTAAACCGCTCGAACACCTCTTCCGCAGTGGGGCTAAGAAAACCGCTATCGTTTTCAAACCAGCGGGGATGGCTGAAGTGGTGAAGGCACAGCATCGGCTCAATACCCCTCCGGTGAAGACCTTGGAGCATTTGCCGATAACGATTGATCGCTTCAAGATCCCATCGATTGGGCTCGGGCTCGATCCGGCTCCATTCAACCGACATGCGCAGGGCATTCAGCCCCATCTCGCGGGCGAGATCGAAATCACGTTCCGCATTATTCCACCAGTCGCACGCCAAGCCAGATTTTTCACCGGTTTTAATCCGACCGTTGCGTTCCCAGTCCGACCACTGGTTTTTCTCGTTGTTACCTTCTACCTGATGTGCAGCAGTCGATATACCCCATAAAAAGCCAGTCGGGAAATTCATCCAACCCGGGGAAATAACAGCATCTCTGCGACAGAGACTTTGGCCGGAAGCAAGGCTAACCATAGTGTAAAGCATTCTACGCGATCAGCCTCGTATGTATTTCCGTCAGGGGTTGGCCAAGTTTCGGAAGGTTTCATTGGGAGGTAAAAGCAGTGGACGCCCATTATGGCAGCGTCCACCACCTCGGTTACATCCTGGGGACGATCGGCTTAAGGGAGTTGAACCGCTGGAAGTACACCCGTTCCCTCCACACGAACGCCCTGGAGGGTAGACGGATTTATACCCAGCGCTTGCAGAATCGTAGGCGCCACTTGGGCGGTGCCAACTGAGGCGCCTACGGTTTTCGATTTGAACGCTGGGTTGGACAACAGCAGAATCACGTTTGTGTCGTCGTGAGCGAAGCCCCCGTGCTCCGCCAATTTAGCCGTGCTGCCGGAATATGTAACTCCAACATTCGGGGTGACGATGATGTCCGGCGTGCGCGGGTCTACGGTGGGATCGTTGTAATTGAGGATGAGCGAGGGGCCGTAGTAAATCTGGCCAAGCGCGATTCCGGTAGAGGAAGCGTTGTCTTCGAGAATTTTGACGCTCGCATCAGTTTCGGAAGAGCGCTTCAGCCAGACGAGAGAGACGTCGTCTTCGGTTGGCCCAATTCCGGTGGGATTATTGGTGGATTCAGAATAAGGAATGTAACCGCCATTGGAAAGCAGAGTTACCGGCGAAGTTCCGTTGATGAGCTGTGAAACGTAGCGGTTGGGATCGATGGGTGATTGGCCGTGCTTGGCTGTGATCACGATCAGAGTTGAATCGTAGAGTCCACGCGCCTTCAGCTCTTTGACGAACGCGGCAATCGAAGCGTCGACAAACTGGAATTCGTTCAGCAAAGCATCGGTCGGCGTGCCTGCGGCGTCCAGATATCCTCCGGTTACGCCATTGCTCTTCTCAACTAATTTTTGGCCCACGCTCACGGCTTGGAAATTCATGCCGAAGATGGTGGGAACTCTAGTCGTCTTAGTGCCGAGATGATCTTTTCCGTCAATCTCGTTGAGGATCGCATTGACCTTCAGAGTGTCGTAGCACTGAATGTTCTGAAAGCTGTTGGTCCAGGCAGTCAAATCGGAGCCGGGATCGCGGACAGTGGCGCAGCTGACGCCAGTTGGCGTCGTCACGCCGGGAAGTCCGATCACATAGGAGTTAATCTCCGGGGCATAGAAGTCGTCGAGTGCAGACGGGCCGATGCCGGACGAAACTGACGAGTACGCGGGATGCTTGTCAGACCACGCTGCGTATCCGCCGGCCTGATGGATAACGCTGAAGATGCTGTTGACGCGGACGAATTCCCACGGATAAACGGGTTTGCAACCATTCATTGGATCGCGCACTAATCGCCGCGGATCGATGGAAGCGATCCCACCGTCGGTGAGCGATGCTCCTGGAGCGCCGCCGTTTAACTTCGTCTTATCGAAGTCGATGCCTTCTTCGTACTCGGTGGTGGTTCCCTTTGCCTCCATGCCCGCAGTGCAGTTCCCCGCTCCGAGGCCGTTGCCGGTGGTTTGCGCGGGGGCATCATAATTTCTTGAGTAGGCAACATCGTAGTACACGCCAGTCAATGCCGGACTTGCGCCGGTGATGATCGCAGTCAAGCCGGGAAAGGAATCCGACGGCTTTGAGGTGCTGGCAGCGACATAGTTGACGCCAGTCTTGCTGAGTTCTGCAAGTGCCGGGCAATAAGAGGCACCATTGTTGATGGAACTAATGCCCGCAGCGCAGTTCGTAAAATCGACTGCGTGCATACCATCAATGCTGATGAGCAAAACTCGTTGGACTTTGCTGGCTGACTGCGCTGAAGATGGCAGCGACAACAGGCTGAACACCATCAAAACAAACACACCGAATGGGACAGAGCGACGATTGAACACGTTTGCCTCCTGGAGTAGTAGCGAGGATGAGTATTTGTCGTCACCGGGCTGGGCAGGTTAATGGAGTGTTAATTGTCGATGAATAGACTGTGAAACGCCGCAAACGCCTGCGCATTCTAGACGACAGCTGTTGGGACATCTTGGACTTCTCGATTGAGAAACTCGAATTTAATCTGAGTGTAACCTTCCACGGCCGTAACAGAGCTACTCTTTCTAGACATTGCTTTTACTTGATGTTCAGGAGAGTCTGAAATGGGCCAACCCAACGTTCTACGATTCGCGTTCGTTTGCGCTTTGTTGACAGCCTTAACCGCATCTGCGCAAGTTGTAGCGACCCCTCCCTACACAGTTTCCGTTTTCGCCACCAGCATTCCCGGCGTAGATTTCGCGCCCGATTCCATCGCGGTTGTTGATGGATTAGTCTTCGTAGGCTACGGCGATGGAGCGGCTCCCGATGGCTCCGACGGCAAGAGCAGCACGATTGTTGAATACAAACTCAACGGCGATGTGGTCAACACCTACACCGTTTCCGGACACAACGACGGCATCAAGGTGAACCCGAAGACCAAGCAGGTCTGGGCCATGCAGAACGAGGATGGCAATCCCAACCTCGTGATCATCGACCCGAAAACGCAAACTCAGACCCAATACACCTTTGGCCCTACGCCCCACGGCGGCGGATACGATGACATAGCATTTCTCGGCGATGACGTTTTTATTAGCGCGTCGAATCCCGCCAACAACCCCAACACTAAGCCCGCTATCGTGAAGGCGCAAATCAGCGGAAACACCGTCGTGGTGACTCCAGTGCTCCTCGGAAACGCCAACGCCACCGACATCCCCACCGATAAGATCGTGCAACTCAATTTGCAGGATCCGGACTCGATGATCATTGATCCCCTTGGAGATCTGGTTCTGGACAGCCAGGCCGACGCCGAGCTCCTCATCGTGCATCGCCCTGGTTACGACGATCAGAGCGTATACCATCTTGGCCTGAAGCAAAAAGGCGCACCAGTGCAAATCGACGACACAGTATTTGCCGCGTCGAGTTACGGAGTGATTCTCGTATCCGATCGCGACGGTGAAACGGTGTATGCAATCTCACGCAATATTTTTTCGCCGCACGCGGCGTATAGTGCGACTCCCAACTCGGTAGCGGAACTGAATATGGATACCGGAGTTCTTACAAACGTTGTCACCGGGATGGTCAGTCCGCATGGGATGGCGTTTGTTCCCGGACGGTAAGAATTGCAGTTGAGTCTTTGTTCATCGGGTCTTGCAGTCGGGACTGTATCTAGGAACTGCGTTCGTCGCGAGAACAACACAGAGGCTAATAGTCTGGCCAGTTCGGCTGCCCGCAACGCACAATGATGCGGCGTCGCACCGGTTGCGGTGGAAAGCGGCGTAGCTAGCTCGGCAGTCGGTTCTTGTATCCCAGCGGCGACATAGGCAACACCCGGGGTCTAGCCGAATTTTTTCCGAAGAACACTACCCCCACAGCCACAAGCAAATCGCTGATTGCAGCGAAGAGCCTGGTGGGGACTGAATTCGGAAAACACCCACGAGGCAAAGTCAAGTCGCTTTCGCCACGTGATCGGTTTCTGATCGCATTG
>PLBX01000264.1 GCA_003135495.1 Acidobacteriaceae bacterium
ATTCAGAAGCGGTCGTATCCGAATTCATTTGGTGGACAATGGCAAAACCGCGGCTACGAATTGATCGACGAGATGAAATTAGTGGAGAATGCCCGCCGCATCGGGGAAGAAGCGGTGGCTCTTCATAACGCCGACCAATGCCCTGAAGGAATGCACACAATTATTCTCGACGGCTCGCAGTTGGGTTTGCAGATTCACGAATCCGTCGGCCATCCTATTGAACTCGATCGGGTGCTGGGGATGGAAGCAAATTTCGCCGGCACTTCGTTTCTGACTCTCGAAAAACTGGGCAAGCTGCGCTACGGCAGCGAACTGGTTAATGTCGTCGCGGACGCTCGCCAGGAACACGGCCCCGGCCTCGGAACATTCGCCTATGACGACGAAGGCGTCGCCGCGCAATCGACTCCCATTATCACGAGTGGACGCTTCACCGGCTATCTGAGGCCACGCAAGACCGCGCACACCATCGGCCTATCGCGATCGGGAGGAACACTGCGCGCTGAAGGCTGGAACCGGCTTCCGATGATTCGCATGACGAATATCAGTATTTTGCCGGGAGATAAACCGCTAACTCTGGAACAGCTTATTGCCTCGACCGACAATGGGATTTATATGCAGACCAATAAGTCCTGGTCGATTGACGACAAGCGCTACAACTTTCAATTTGGATGCGAAATCGCGTGGGAAATCAAGCATGGCAAACGCGTGCGCATGCTGAAGAATCCATCGTATTCAGGAATCACCACGGAGTTCTGGAATGCAATGGACGCGATCTGCTCCCGCGATGAATGGACATTGTGGGGGACTCCAAACTGCGGCAAGGGGCAACCGCAACAGGTCGTGGGGACTGGACACGGCGCAAGCCCGGCGCGCTTCCGCAATATTCGCGTAGGCTCGGCATATCAAGGAAGTTAGCGAACTCCTCGTAGAGACGGGGCTCGCCCCGNNGTGACCAAAGAAAAAGCCGCTGACATTTTCGACCGCATTCGCCGCCTGTCGTCGGCTGACGAGATCGAGGCGATCTTTACCGGCTCCCGCTTTGCCCTGACCCGCTTCGCCAACAACACAATTCATCAGAATGTGGAGGAAGAGAACTCCATAGTTTCGATCCGCACAAATTTTGGCGGACGCTCAGCTCGTGCGACCGCTAATCAATTTGATGATGCAAGTTTGCAGCGAGCGGTAACGGCTTCGGAGAATCTCGCGAAAGTCCAGGCACAGGATCCTGACCTGATGCCGATGCCGACCGCCGAAGAAACGAATGCAGGAGAGTCCGGCAAAAATATCTTGCCAACGCGATTTTTCGAAGAGACCGTGGCCATCACTCCTGCCGATCGAGCGGATGTGGTCAAGCGGATCGTGTCGGTGGCGGACAAGAATAAACTGACAACGGCTGGCATCTACTCCACCTCGGATTCTCGCGAGGGCATCTTCAACTCCCGTGGTTTAGTGAAATGGCATCAGCAAACGGCAGCGGAAATTTCCATCACCATGCTGGCCGACGATTCCTCGGGCTGGCAAAAATCAAACTCCCCAGACGTGCGCAATCTCAATCCGGTGCAGTTAGCTGATGCGGCCGCGCAAAAGGCCGTCCAGTCCGCCCATCCGCGCGAACTCGCGCCGGGGAAGTACACCGTAATTCTCGAACCCGCCGCTGTCCTCNNATCGGCACAAAACTGTTTGGCGAGAATATCTCCATTAGCGATGACGTTGCCCATCCGCTGCAGTCTGGTTCGCCCTTCGATGGCGAAGGAATGCGGCGGCAGCAAGTGCAACTCGTCGAGAATGGCGTCGTGAAGCAGGTTGTATATGCGCGCGCGACTGCAAAAAAAATGAAGGCTTCGGAGTTCGCCGCGAAAGTTGGTCCCATCGCACCTACTGGCCATGGTTTTCCGTTGCCGAACGAAGCGGGCGAGATGCCGTCAAATGTAGTTTTCAGCGCGACGGCAAAGCCGCAGAGCCTCGAGCAAATGATCGCCTCGACCGAGCGCGGCGTGTTCGTCACCCGCCTCTGGTACATCCGCGAAGTTGATCCTTACGAAAAGATCGTAACCGGAATGACCCGCGACGGAACCTTCCTGGTGGAGAACGGAAAAATAAAAAGCGGCATCCGTAACTTCCGTTTCAACCAGAGCCTGATCTCGATGCTGTCGAATGTAGAGGCAATGAGCGTCCCGGTGCGCGCTAGTGGAGAGGAATCGTTCGACATGGTAGTGCCGGCAATGAGGGTGAAGGAATTCAACTTCACCGAAGTGACGAAATTCTGAGGGCGGCCGCGCGCGCCAGTGCTGAGCATCGTGTCTTCTATTTATGACACCTGTACTCGAAACAAGACGCCTGTGTTTGCGTCCCCTCGAAATCGCTGATGCCGAACAAATTCAGATTATTTTTCCTCACGGGGAACTCATAAAGTATCTTGCCGGCAGCATACCTTGGCCATATCCACCAGACGGAGCACTGACCTATTGCCGCGACATTGCTCTGCCTGCCATCGAACGCGGAGACGAATGGCACTGGACCTTGAGGCCGAAGAGCGATCCTTCGCGCGTCATCGGCACAATCAGTTTGAGAAGAGCGGAAGATCACAATCGCGGATTTTGGCTTGCCCTGCCGTGGCAAGGACAACGCCTTATGAGTGAAGCCTGCAGCCCAGTCACCGACTACTGGTTTGACGTTCTGAGGTTTCCGGTTCTTCGAATTGCCAAAGCAATTGCCAATGAAGCATCGCGCCGCATTTCTCTACAGCAGGGAATGCGCGTCGTAGCCACGGATGAGCGGGACTTTGTTTGTGGGCGTTTGCCAGTAGAGATCTGGGAGATCACGGCTCAGGAGTGGCGCGAGCGCGAAGTCGGAAACGGCTAACCGGATTTAACATCCCCTTGGCAAAGTGGACTTGCTGATTCCATTGCTACGCCCCTAAGTCCCTGTACTACTGGCACTTCCACGCCCTTGTTCCATGACTTCCGTAACTTTGCAATGCAGATGCTGGGGTGTAATCTCGCCCTGAAATGTGCACTTTCTCAAGGGGAGCGGTGCACGGTACGAGCCGGAAGGAAGGTCGTCGCAAACGTGTCTGAAACCGCCAAAGGAATCGTTGCTGATGTCAGCAAGAATCGCCGGGGTTACACGGACGTTCAAGCCGCGCCACGCTTTCCCATCAAGTTGCCGGTGGCCTTGAAGTCGTCAAGTGGTCAGTTGGGTGCAGCGGGTTCCGAAAAATCCGCAGAGACAATCGAAACCGAAAATATTTCAGCCAACGGCGTTCTGTTTCGCATGGATGCCGATGTGCCCGTCGGTTCGTCTGTCGATTTCACCCTGTCTCTGCCCGCCGATGTGGTGGGCGCACAGGCTGATGTTCAGGTTGACTGTCGCGGGCGAGTGGTGCGCAGTTTTGAAGACGGCGGACGCCGCGGCGTCGGAGTGGTGATTGACGAGTATCGTTTCGAGCGCAAGTAGAAGCGCCGAAAAAAGTTAAGCGGGTAGGCAGTCCGTGAGTGCAACAGTAGAGTAGGGCAAGTGCAGGGGAAAGAGGATGGATGGGCAGCGCATCGGTCAATCTTGAGCCAGAAGATATTCTTCAGCCAGAAGACGGCAAGGGCACGATCCGCGTAATTGTTGCGGATAGCCAAGCCATTTTCCGTGCGGGCCTGCGCAAAGTTTTCGCGCTCGAAGATGACATCCGCGTCGTCGGTCAGGCAGAAAGCCTCGATCAGACCGTTGCCGCTGTTCACAAATTCTCCGCCGATGTTGTAATCTTCGAGGCGGCCCTGGCACCCAATCCATCAGACGCCGTCGCCGATCTTCTGCGGCAAAGTGCCACCTGCCACTTAGTAGTTGTTCTCCAGGAACCGGATCAGGACTTGACGCTCGAACTCTTCCGCCGCGGAGCGCACGGCATCGTATCGCGCGAGATTGAACCGGAAATGTTAGTCGAGTGTCTGCGCAAAGTTGCTCAGAACGAACCATGGCTGGAGAGCCGAGCCATCGCGTGGGTGATGCAGGCCTATCGCACGCAAGGGTTGCGCCCCTCAGGGTCGCGTCCCAAAGTTTCGCTCACACCGAAAGAGTCACTCATTGTTTCCTGCGTCACGCAAGGAATGAAAAATAAAGAAATCGCTCTTCGCGTAGGCACGACGGAGCAAGTAGTCAAAAATTATCTGCGCAAGGTCTATGACAAACTTGGAGTGGCGGATCGTCTAGAGCTAGCTCTTTTCTGCCTCAATCATCGCGTGCTTGATGGCACGATGGCAGCTCCAGCAAAGCCCACTCAGTCCGGTCAACCGGGCAGCGCTCAACCAGCAGTCAACGCTCAACCAGTGAATGGCCAACCAGTGAATGGCCAGCCAGCCAATGGTCAGCGCGCCAATGGAAACCCTGCCGCTCCAGATGCATCCCAGGCCGCTGCCGCAGCAGCTGCTTCAGGGTCCCGCTCGTAACCATCTCCTAGAATACAATTCCCTCGCAGAACGATCTGCTCGATGATCCCCGAAAACTAGCTATCGGCGCGTGGTTAATCGAGCCTGACGAGCGCCCCACAATAGCCGGACAGCGTCGATGATTTAGCCACCATATGCTTGTCTATCGTGGCATACGCACAGATTCCTTCCAAGCCTGTGTACAATAATTCGAAGGCAATCGGAAACAAAGCACGGAGAGATGGCCGAGTGGCTGAAGG